>DASPZT010000090.1:0-10020 GCA_035636135.1 Candidatus Limnocylindria bacterium
GGCTCGACGCACCAGGCCCACCTCGACCAACCGGGCGACGCGGCGGGTCATCCCGGACCGCGAGATGAGCGCCCGGTCCGCCAGCTCCGTCATGCGCAGCTCACCGCCGGCAACCGCAAGCTGAGCCAGAACGTCGAAGTCAGCCAGCGCCAGACCAGACTTCTTTTCGAGATCGGTCTCCAGCCGCCGCATGAGCCTGGCGTGGGCCCGCAACAGGGCGGTCCAGGCCTCCAATCCGCGACGGCCCGGCAGCTCATTCCTTACGAGCCGATCGAGGCGGCCGGCAAGGTCAGGTTCCAACCGGACTGGCATAAGAATAAAACCGCCCCCAGGGCTGTATTTGCAGATGCAAGTATATTCCTACTGAGGAGGAAACGCCAATGGCCACTCAAGTCGAGACAGCGCAGCGCGACATCGTCCTGGTCGAGGACGCCCACATTCGCCCGATGATGGGTAACCAGGTCCTCGAATCCCTGCCGTCACGGCACATCCCGTACTCGCTGGTGGACCCCTACATCCTGGTCCACGAGGCCGAAGTCAAGATCGATCCGAAGCAGGAGAGCCAGGACACCACCCACCCGCACCGTGGGTTCGACAACCTCTGGTACGCGATCTCGGGCTCTTCGAGCACCGGCCACAGCACCGGTCCCGGTGGGTCCTTCGAGCGAGCGCAGCTGAATGAGGGATCAATCCTGAAGATCCGGACCGGTCGAGGCGTCCTGCACGCGGAAGGACTCGGCGACGACGAGCGCCGCGAGGGCAAGACGAGCCAGATGCGCGGGCTTCTCTTCTGGGTGAACCTCGCGCGCAAGGACAAGAACGTTGCGCCCACCGCCCAGGTGGTACAGCCGAACGAGGTGCCGGTCCGACACGACGGCGACGCGACCATCCGCGTGCTGGTGGGCGAGGGCTCGCCCGTCGAGCTCGGGACTCCGGGGCTCATCCTGGACGTCGAGTTGCCAAAGGGCGGAGCGGTGAACATCCCCGTCCGGGCCGGCTTCAACGGCTTCGTCCACATGCTGGAGGGAGAGGCCCGCTTCGGCGCCAACGGAAGCCGGGCGCAGCGGGGGCAGATCGCGGTTCTTGGACCGGGTGGTGCGCTGGCCGTGGCTGCAGCGCAGCCCGGCACGCGGTTCGTGCTCATGGCCGGGAAGCCCTACGGCGAGACGCCGATCTACAACGGACCGTACGTCGACTGACAGCCGTAATTTGAACAACCGCGGAGCCCTCCCCCGCCCCTCCCCGCGGGGGAGGGGACAAGAAAGGTGTCGCTAGGCGCGCTCCGGGATAAGGACCGTTGCGGTCACGGCGGCGACGACACTGACGGCGGCGGCCAGGATAAACGTCAGCGTGACGGAGCGCGTCACGATCGGGCCGGAGAGCGCGGACCCGATCGGCGAGCCGGCGAAGTTCAGGCTCATGGAGACGGCGAAGGCGCGGCCAAACCACGCCTGGTCGGTTCGCCGCTGCCTGAGGGAGAAGAGGGCAACGTCCCCCAAGCCCACCACCGACCCCGCCAGCAGCGCCGCCGCCACCACGACGGCGAGGTTTCCGGCAAAGGCGAGGATGGCGAAGGCGACCGCGTAGACCCCCATGCTGGTCGCCAGCATCGGCCGCTCCCTCCCGGAGCTGTTCAGGCGGCCAACGGCGATGGCTGAGACCAGGCCGGCCACCCCGAACATCGCGTAGACCTGGCCAACCACCGCCGGCCCAGCGTGCAACCGATCCAGCACGAGCACCGGGAGTGCCACCAGCAGGGCGCCGCCACCAAGATTCCAAATCGAGATCGACAGCGCCAGCCCACGCAAGGTCGGGTTGCGCAACACGTACAGCAGGCCGTTGAGGGCATCCCGGATCAGATGGCCGGCCGACTGGGTCTCTACGATCGGTTCGCGGAGCCCCATCAGGACTCCTGCCCCGCCGAGAAACGCCAGGGCGGTCACCAGCAGGGCAGCCTCCCCGCCGCGCCAGGCCACCAGTCCCGCGGCGATCGGCGGTCCAACAACCGAGGTGACCGCGTAGAGGCTGCTGTCCATGCCGTTCGCCCGATCCCAGAGCGCCGGCGGCACGATCAGCGGGAAGAGCGAGCGGGCTCCGGTCATCGAGAGCATGGTCGTCAAGGAGCTGACGGTGACAATGGGCAGCAGGGTGGCCGGCGTCAGGTGCCCGGTAACCGAGAGGACGACGATCGCCCCCAGCGCGAGGGCGGCAACGGTGTAGTCGAGCAGCATCAGGCGAACCCGGCCATGGCGGTCGAGGAGAGCGCCGGCAATGGGGCTCACTGCCAGCCCCGGCGCGGTCTGGAGAAAAAGGGTGATGCCCGCCAGAACGGGGGAGTGGAACTTCTCAAGCACGAACAGCACGATCGCGACCTGCAGCATCGATCCACCCAGCCGCTGGAGGAGGGTGGCGCCGACCGCTCGCGGGAATCCGGCCACGCGGAGCAGGTCGCCATAGGTGGTGGTCGCGGTGGGACCGGCCTTCATTGCTGGTGCGATGGGATGGCGACCACGGCGCTGACAGCGGCCAGCACGGCGATCAATGCTGCCAGTAGCAGGGCGGCACGCAAGGACCAACCGATCAAGGGCCCGGAGATCGCGGCTCCGATAGGCAGACCAACGTAGTTGACGCTCATGGAGACGGCGAAGGCGCGCCCGAACCAGGCCGGGTCAGTGCGGCGCTGGCGGATGGAGAACAAGGCGATGTCGAGCGGGCCGTTCGCCAGGCCGACCGCCAGCATGGCCACGATCACGACTGCCAGCGAATTCGTGTACGCCATGACGGCGAAGGCGAAGGCGGGAACCAGCATGCCGCCCGCCAGCATCAGCTTCTCGCGGCCTTCGCTGTTCATCCGGCCGACCACCAGGGCCGTCACCAGGCTGGCCAGCCCCAGGGCGGCCCAGACCTGCCCCACCTGCGCCGCATTGCCGTGCAGGCGGGTGAGGACCAGGACCGGCAGGGCAACCGCCAGGATGCCGAAGGCGGCGTTGCTCAGCGAGATGGCGAGCGCCAGCCCGCGCAGGGTGGCGTTGCGGCGGACCACGTAAACCACTCCCTCCCAGGCGTCGCGCCAGATCGAGCGCGCGGCCGCGTTCGCCCCGATCGGGTCAGGGATGCCGATCAAGGCGAGAGCCGCCAGGGCCCAGGCCGCCGCCGTTACCAGCAGCGCGGCCCGAGCGGAGAAGAGCGCGACCAGGCCGCCCGCCAGCGCCGGCCCGAGCACCGCGGTCAGCGCGTACATGCCGCTATCGACGGCGTTGACCCGGTCCCACAGCGCCCGCGGCACCAGCAAGGGAAAGAGCGACCGTGGTCCAGTGGCGCTAAAGGTGAACGTCAGCGAGCCAACCAGCACGACTCCCAGCAACAGCGGCGGCGTCAGCGCGCCGCTGGCAGCCAGCGCGACGATCCCCAGCAGGGTCAGGGTCCCCACGGTCAGATCAAGAAGCATCAGCCGGACCCGACCGTGGCGGTCCAGCAGCGCCCCGGTGATCGGGCTGAGCAGGAGGCCGGGGAGGACGTTCACGAAAATGGTGAGCCCGGCCAGCGACGGCGAGTGGAAGACCTGGAGCACAAACAGCACCATGCCCACGGTCCACATCTGGCCGCCCAGCCGGGCCAGTACGGAGTTAGCGACCAGGCGGGGGACGCCGCGGACGGCGAACAGGGCGTGGTAGCTCGCAGGGGGCGACTGCTCGACCTGCATCAGCCGATGCTCAGTTTTCGACCGGCGGCACGCGGCGTGCCCAGCGGGAGAGAACGGCCGACACAGCCCACCCGGCCAGCCAGTTGCTCGCCACCCCGAGCCGGTCCGGGATCCAGGACACGTAGACGTTCCGCTCATCCCGCACCACCGCCTCGGCGATCCGACGGGCGACTTTCTCGGCGGGCACCTCGAAGGATCCGCGGCGATGGGCCAGTGCGCGGTGCGAACCTAACTGGTTTTCGGTAAAGCGGCTGGCGGTCCAGCCAGGGAACACGGTCATTACCTGGATCCCTCGGTGCCCCTCCTCCATCCGCAGCGCGTCGCCGATCGTCGTCAATGCGAACTTGGTGGCGGAATAGTAGCCGATGGTGGGGGTCACGATGCGGCCGGCCATGGAGGAGATGTTGATCACCATCCCCAGACCCTGCGCCCGCATGAACGGCACCGCCGCCCGGATAAGGGCAGCCGGAGCCAGCACGTTGAGGCGGAACAGGCGCTCGACATCATCCTCCTTGGCGTCGCCGATGGCGGCCTGCATCCCTATGCCGGCATTGTTAACCAGGATGTCCAATCCGCCGAGCTGCCGGTAAGCGGTGGGCACCACTTTGTCGCGTTCAATCGGCAGGACCAGATCTCTGGTGATGACCACAGCTGTCCCACCTCGATCCCGGATTCCGGCCGCCACTTCCTGCAGCGCTGACTCGTTGCGCGCCGATAGCGCCAGCCGCGCGCCGCGCGCCGCGAATTCGAGGGCGATGGCGCGGCCGATGCCGCTCGAGGCACCGGTGACGAGGGCGTTGGCCCCCTCCAGCTTCACCCTTTAATGCTGACAGCCACGGCAGAAGTTCGTGGTTTCGCCTCTCGCCTTCAGCTCCGAGATCCGGTGGCCGCAGCGCGGGCACTTCTGACCGCCCTTGCCGTGGACGGCCATGAAGCTCCGGTCTTGCTTCTGGGGGACGTAATGCGGCTGCGCCCGGATGGCCGCAACCGCCTCGCCCAGGACTTGCTGGGTCGCGGTGTGCAGCCGGCTGACGTCGTCCGGTTTCAGGGTGGAGCGCTTGCGCAATGGCAGCAGCTCCGCGCGATGCAAGATCTCATCCGAGTAGGCGTTGCCGACGCCGGCCACGAAGGCTTGATTGCGAAGCAAGTTCTTCAGCTCGCCTGGATGCCGCCGGATGCGATGGGCGAAGTCGGACTGGCTGACCTCCAGGGCGTCCGGGCCAAGCTCCGCCCAGCCGGTGACGGTGGGCAGGGCCCCGGCCGGCACCCAGTAGACGCGGCCCATCCTGACCGAGTCCAGGAAGCGCAATTCGTCGCCGCCGCTGAGGGTGAGCCGGAACAGCGTGTCCTTGGAGACTTTTTCCGACGCGGCGGCCCACTGCAAGCGGCCGCCCAGCATGGGGTTGATCAACAGGTGATGGCTGTCGATATCAAAGATGAGGAACTTGCCGCGGCGCCAGATCCGCTCGATGGTGCCACCCTGCAATTCCTTGGCAAAGTCGTCGGGCGGAGTCCGCAGGATGAAACTGAGCTTGGGCGAGACCCAGACGCCAGTGATCGCCTGGTTGGCGAGGCGGGGCGTGAAGTACTCGCGCAATACCTCCAGCTCGGGGAGTTCGGGCACGGAGTCAGAGTCTAGTCCACCACGAGACCCCCTTCCCTACCCCTCCCGAGGGGGAGGCGAGATTTAGCGGTAGTTTCGTGAGTCCGGAAAGACGTCCTCGGCGGGGAGCGACGGGGTAGCCCCCTCCCCTCCCCCTCCCCGAGGGGAGGGGACGAAGACCGGGTGCTCGCTGGGGAGCGAGGGGGCGGCCTCGATGTGGGTGACCAGCACGCTCAGCACCCCGTCCTGCTTCTGCAGGCTGCCGTCCATGACCAGGACCGGTTCCAGGT
This sequence comes from Candidatus Limnocylindria bacterium, assembly GCA_035636135.1. Taxonomy (GTDB): domain Bacteria; phylum Chloroflexota; class Dormibacteria; order CF-121; family CF-121; genus CF-121. Next base: position 5,597 of record DASPZT010000090.1, read on the forward strand.
TGGCGACCTGCCGATACCGTTGATAGATCGGCGGACGGATGATGACGTCCACGTGGCCGAACTCGTCCGCCAGGGTGAAGAACTTGAATTCCTTGCCCGTGGACGGCGACTGGCGGGTGATGACCAGTCCCGCCACGCGCACCCTGGCGCCGTTGCGAATGCTGTTCCGCAGCGTCTTCGAATCGATCACGCCCAGCTGTTCGAACTGCGGGCGATAGAAGGAGCACAGGTGCGCCCCGGTGGAGAGCGAGAGCAACCGGTAGTCGGTGGCCACCAATTCGCGAGCCGTCATTTGCGGCAGCATCACTGGCTCATCGGCTGACGCGACCAGCGGCTCGGACTGCCACTCCCCCACCCGCTCCCGAAACCGCCAGGCGGCCTGCCGGCGATTGGCCTCGAAGGCATCGAAGGCGCCGGCCAGGATGACCGTCTCGATCTGGGTCCTGGTCAATCCCTGGCGGCTCGAGGTGCTCACCCGGACGCGGCGGCAGAAATCTTCGAGCGAGGTGATCGGGCCGCGGAGCTGAGCCTCGGCGATCACGGCGGTGGCCTTGTCCCCCACCCCGTGCACGTAATTGAAACCCAGCCGGAGCGCCCCCTCCTCGACGGTGCATCGCGTATAGCTGCGATTGATATCCAGCGGCAGGATCTTCACGCCGTGCCGCTTGGCATCTTCCACGATCACGTGGGGGTGATAGAAACCCATCGGTTGGTGGTTGAGCAGCCCGGCATAGAGCGCCGGCGCGTGGTAGAGCTTGAGCCAGGCGGTTTCATAGCAAGTGCGGGCAAAGGCCGCCGCGTGGGACTTGGTGAACCCGAACTCGGCGAAGGCGGCCAGCTTGGTGAAGATCTCCTCGGCGACGGGCGCCGCGATGCCGTGCGCCACGCACCCGATGACGAAGCGGTCGTGAATGCCGGCCATTTCGGCATGCGAGCGGTGGCTGCTCATGGCCCGGCGGAAGCGGTCCGCCTCGGGTGGGGTGAAGCCGGCGCATTCCATCGAGATCCGCAGGATCTGTTCCTGGTAGAGGACCACGCCCAGCGTCTCCTTCAGGATCGGTTCCAGGCTGGGGTGGAGATAGGCTACCGGCTCTCTGCCCTGCTTGCGGCGCAGATAGGGATGGACGGCATCGCCCTGGATCGGTCCCGGGCGGATGATGGCGACCTCCACCACCAGGTCGTTGAAGGTGTCGGGTCGCGAACGGGGGAGCGTCTGCATCTGGGCGCGGCTCTCGATCTGGAAGACCCCGATGGTGTCGGCCTCCTGGCAGAGCGCGTAGACGCGAGGATCGGTGAGATAGAGGGCGTCCAGGTCGGGGCGCTCGCCGGTGTCGGCCTCGATCTGGTCCAGTGCATCGGCGACCACCGAGAGCATGCGCAGGCCCAGCATGTCCATCTTGATCAGGCCCAGCTCCTCCACATCGTCCTTGTTGAACTGGACGACCACCCGGCCGGGCATGCTGGCGCGCTCTACCGGCGCGATGTCGATCAAGGGCTCGCCGGTGACCAGCATGCCGCCCACGTGGATGGAGAGATGGCGGGGAAAGGTGAGGATCTGGGTGGCCAGGTCGAACAGCTGCTGCCAGGGCTGGGTGGGGGTGGAGGCCTGGTACCCGGCCGCCTGGGCAATAGTCTCCGGGCTCTCCGGATGCCAGGCCGAGGCAGACTTGGCCAGCCGGTCCAGTGTCTCCTCAGCAAAGCCCAACGCCTTGCCGACTTCGCGCAGGGCGGATCGCTGGCGATAGGTGACCACGTTGCACACCATGCCGGTCCGCTCCGGCCCATATTTCTCGTAGACGTACTGGATGACCTGCTCCCGATGGGCGGTCGAGAAGTCGATATCGATGTCGGGGGCGCAGGTCATCTCCTCGTGCAGGAAGCGCTCGAAGAGCAGGTCGTGGGCGATGGGGTCGACCCGGGTGATGCCCAGGAGAAAGGCCACCACGCTGTCCGCCGCTGACCCTCGGCCCTGGCCGGGAATGCCATGCGCTTTGGCGAATCGCATCAGGTCCCAGTTGATGAGGAAGAACTCGGCCAGCCCGGTCTTGTCGATCACCGACAGCTCGCGCTGCAGGCGAGCCGCCACCTCGGCCGTGACCGGCCGGTATTTTTCGCGGACCGCCTCCTGGCAGAGCCGGTAGAGAAAGGAGAAGGGGGTCTCACCCGGCGGCACCGCGAAGCCGGGAAATCGGGCGCCCTTGAAGTCGAACCGGAACTGGCAGCGCTGGGCGATCTCCAGCGTGTTGGCGAAGGCCTGCCCAATGGGCTCGGCGGGATAGCGGGCGAACGCCGGCCGCAACTCGGGGCCGGTCTTCAGGAAGAACTCGCCGTTGGGACGCAGGAACGGTTGGGCAGCATCGAGGCTGGACCGGTGGCGGATGGCGGTGAGCACGTCCTGAAGCCGGTGGCGCTCGGGGGTGTGGTACAGGACCTCGTTGGTCACCACCAGCGGCAGGTCTTCGGCCGCGGCCAGCTCCAGCAGGGCGTGGTTGCGGGCGAGATCGGCAGGCGCGAGGTGGTCGCACAGCTCCAGGTAGACCCGGTCCCGGCCGAAGATCTCGCGATATAGGGGAAGGTTGTCGCCGGGCTCCGCCACCAGGGCGACCAGGTGCGAGGCGTGCTCGGCGAGCGCCGCCGGAGCGAGTCGGGCGGTACCTTTCTCGTGCGCCAGCTGCGCCTCCGTGATCAACCGGCAGAGATTCGAATAGCCGGCCCGGTCTTCGGCCAGGAGCACGATCCGATCGCCCCAGCGGTCGAAGTCCACGCGATCCTTGGGAGGCGGACTCCCATCATCGAGGATCAGCTCCGTCCCCACGATGGGGTGAATGCCGGCGCGCTCGGCGGCCAGCACGAAGCGGACGGCGCCGTAGAGACCGTTGGTATCGGTGAGCGCCAGCGCCGGTAGCTCCAGCTCGCGGGCGCGGTCGACCAATTCTTCGGGATGCGATGCGCCGTCGAGGAACGAGAAGTTGGAATGGCAGTGAAGTTCGGCGTACCTCATCTGGTGCTCGCGATACCCCCTCCCCTACCCCTCCCCGCAAGGGGGAGGGAGAGAAAGCCGCTAGTCATACACGCGCTGCACGAACCACTGGTCGGTGGTGCGATCGCAGAAGCATTCCAGGGCCAGGTCGTCCGCCACCAGCAGCCGCCAGTACTCGCGCGAGACCGGCGCCCGCCACCATTCGCAGTCGATCCGCCAGCGGTTCAGGACTCGGGTGACGGGTTGCCAGCCAGCCGCCGACTCGAGGTGGGTCGGGATGCCGGCCCCATCCAGGCGGACCGCCACCGGATGAGCGGGGATGAGCAGCTCGGTCACGGGCGACAACGTACTCGACACACCAAGTACGCCTTCTCAGGCAACGCACGCCCCCGTGGGCCACGTTGACGCCTGACGGCTCTCGCCGAGCCGGAGCAGATTGCGCGCGGCATTGACATCCCGATCCGCTTGGTAGCCGCAGGCGCAGCGATGTTGGCGCTCTCCTAGCGGCTTGGGAACCAGCGCCCCACACGCTGAGCATTGCTGGGAGGTGTTCCGGGCATCCAGGGCGATCACAGAGCGACCAGCCTCTTCCGCTTTGTCAGTCAGGATCGTCAGGAACGCGCCCCAGCCTTGATCTTGGACATCACGGGCCAGGCGGCTGCGCGCCAGACCCTTGAGGTGTAAGGCTTCCACATAGATCACGTCGAACCGCCGCACCAGGTCATTGGCCAGCTTGAAAGCGTGATCGCGCCGCACGTAGCGGACCCGCTCGTGTAGGCGAGCCACGAGCAGTCCGGCCTTCCGGCGGCGGTTCGATCCCAGGAGTCGGCGGGCTACTCGCCGTTGGGCCAGTCGCAATCGGCGCCGAGCAGCCCGCAACGCCCGCGGCCCGACCAGTTGTTCCCCGGTAGAGAGGGCTGCGAATGTGCTGATCCCCAGATCTAGGCCGACCGATTGTGCGGTTCCCGGAAGCGATGCTGGTTTGGGTCGCTCTAGAGCTATGCCAACATGCCAGCGGCCCGCCCGGCGGCACACCGTGACTGTGCGGAGGACCGCGTCGCCAGGGAGGGGCCGATGCCAGCGGACCTTCAGGTGTCCGATCCCTTGCAGGACGAGCCGTCTGTCACGCAACGTGGAGCCATCGCCCCACGTCCAAGTGAGGCTATCGTAGCGACGACGACAGCGAAAGCGGGGGTACCCTGGCTGCTCACCTGAATTGACCCGACGGAAGAAGGCCACAAAGGCCCGGTCCAGTCGACGTAGCGGGTCACGCATGGCATGGCAGTTCATCCCTGCAGGCCCCATGTGCGCTGCTCGGAGCTCCGTCAGGTCCCGACATTGCGCGAGATAGCTGATCGACCGTTGCTGGCGGCGCCAAGCGTCCCGTCGCTGCTCCAGCGCTGCGTTGTATAGCTCACATGCGAACGCCAACTGCCCAGCCAAG
>DASPZT010000091.1:0-4219 GCA_035636135.1 Candidatus Limnocylindria bacterium
CTGCCCAATCTGGTCTTGCTTTGTCGGCGCCACCATCGGATGGTCCACGAGGAGGGTTGGGGTCTCCGGTGCGGGCTGCTTGGTCGGTGGGGACTCGTGCCGCCCATCAATTACTCGCCGCACACGCCCGGTCTGCCTGAAAACTGGCCATCAGGGCCGATTGCCACCCGACCGGTCAGATGCGTTGGCTACCCAGCCAGCTCACGGCGTAGTAGGCGACCAGCAGGACGACGATGGCAGCCACCGGCGCCCAGTCGAAGGTGCCGACCCGGCGGGGCAGCCATCGGCGAAAGGGCCGGGTGAAGATCTCGGAGCTCTGAACCACCATCTGGACGAACGGGTTCCAGGGGTCGAGCCGGAAGAACCCGAAGATCACTCGGATGACGAGCAAGATCAGGATCAGGACCAGGACGTACTGGACGACTTTTACGAGTGCTAGGACCACGTCGGCGGTCGAGACCAGAATTTGCAGAACGTACAGAAGGACGATGGCGATCGCAGGCGACAGGTCGAGCCCGCCCATGGGTGGGACCACCCGCCGGACCGGATCGATAAGCGGGTCCGTGACCCTGGCCAGCAGCCGGCCGGCGGTGGAGTACATGGTCCCCGGAAAGTAGGACATGATCACCCGGACCAGGATGGCGACGATAAGAATGTTGGTGATAGCAATGAACAGCCCAAACAGGGGATCCGGTAGCAGGGCGGCCCGTAGCACGAGCGAATTCTACTGGGAAGGGACGCGAAACCCGGCTTAGGCCGCTTTGGCAACCACGCGCGGGCCGCGGGCGCGCTCGACCAGGCGCCAAAGGAAATACAGCAACACCGGCAGGAAGACAATCGCGTAGCTGAGCGGGTCGCCCGGTCGGTTCGAGGGGCCGTTGGCGTCTTGCGGCAACACGTAATAGGCCAGCACTGAGTAAATCCCCCAGGGGAGGGCCACCACCGTCACCAGGCCGGCAATGGCCAGCAGGCCACCGCTGTAGAGGGCCGCGAGCAGGCTGGTGCGCCGGACCTCCGGTGGATCAAGGGCCCGAATGCCCAGCCAATGCAGAACCCAGAGCAGCCCGCCGGTCAGGACCAGGGCCAGGCCGCGCACCAGGTCGTCCCGATACGGCCGTTCGCTCTGGTCGGTCGGAACCGGGACTGGCCCTGGCGCGATCCCCGACTTGTAGGGCGGAGTGCCCGGCGGCGGCCCGTACGCGTAGGTGACCTGGTAGTAGCTGAAACCGCGACCCGCGACCGTCGCCAGGCCGGCCTTCACCAGCGAGGTGGCGCCGAACAGGAGCACCAGGAAGCTGGCAAAGGCAAGCGCATACAGGTAGAGGCGCAGCAGGGCCCGGGGCGAGGTGTCGAGGCGGCCCTGGCGGATGGCCAGGACAACGACGACCACGCCGCCAATAAGAAGCAACAGGACGGCCAGGGCGATGACGGCGCTCAGGATGAGCCGAACGTTCGCACCCTGGCGGCCCGTTGTCAAGACGCGTTACCGTGTTGTCATGCAGATCGGGATCATGCTGGAAGGCCAGGAGGGGTTGAACTGGGAGCGTTGGGTCCGAATCAGTCAGCAGGTCGAAGGGCTCGGCCTCGACTCGCTCTGGCGCTCGGATCACTTGTTCAGCGTCATGGCGAGGGGCGAGCGCGACTCACTCGAATGCTGGACCTCCCTAACCGAGCTAGCAACGCGGGTGCGGCGAATCCGCTTCGGCCCGCTGGTCAGTCCGATGACGTTTCGGCACCCGGCATTACTGGCGCGGATGGCGGCCGCTGTGGACGGGCTGTCGAACGGACGCCTGGTCCTCGGGGTGGGTGCCGGCTGGAACGACGCCGAGCATGCCGCCTACGGGATCACGCTGCCGGCCATGAAAGAACGGATGGACCGTCTCGAAGAGGGCATCAAGGTCATCAAGGCCCTCTGGACCGGCGGCCCGGTTTCGCTCTCCGGCGAATATTACGCGCTGAAGGACGCGACCCTTCGCCCCCTTCCCGTGCAGAAGCCGGGACCGCCATTACTCATTGGCGGTGACGGCGAGCAACGGCTGCTGCGAATCGTGGCCCAGTATGCCGACGAGTGGAACAGCCATCCCCACAGCCGTGAGATCTTCGCGCACAAACGCCGTCGGCTGGTCGAGCACTGCCGGGACGTGGGGCGCGATCCCGACGCGATCAAATGCTCCACGATGCTCGGCGTCTGCATCGCGGCGGACCGGGACGCGCTGGCGGAGCGAGCTCGCTGGTTCAAGTCTTTCTTGACGTCTTTGCGCGAGGTGCCCGCCGACCGGGTGCTGGTTGCCCTGCGCGAGCGGGGCTGGCTGGTTGGAGTTCCCGACGAGATCGCGGAGCAATTCCGCGACTGGGAGGCGGTCGGGGTCCAGCGCGTCATGCTCCAGTACTTCGACATGGACGACCTGGAAGGCCTGAAACTCCTGTCAGGGGTCGCTCAGGCGTCGGTGCCTACGGCATAGAAGACAGTAAACCTGCCGGAGGGGGGATTCGAACCCCCACGGACTTACGCCCAGGCGCTTTTGAGGCGCCCTCGTCTACCATTCCGACACTCCGGCCCGAATCGGTGAGAGTATACCGGTGCGCCGATGCGCCGTCCGGCTTCGCACGGGAACTTATGAGGAATCGTTACGTCTTAAATGGCGAATAGCCCCGTTACGGACGACGCGGCCCTGGTGGCGCGCGCCCGGGAGGGCGACAGAGAGGCGTTTACCGAATTGGTCATGCACTATCAGGTCCCGCTGTACAACATGGCCCTCCGGATGGTGGGCTCGAGGGACGATGCCGCGGACATCGCCCAGGAGGCGTTCCTGCGGGCATGGGAGAAGCTGCGCGCCCTGAAGGGCAGTCCGTTCAAGCCGTGGCTTTTCCAGATAGCGGTCAACTTGTGCTATGACCACTTTCGGCGGCGGAAGCGGGTGGCGACCATGCCCGAGGAGGGCCAGGAAGCGCACGTCGTCTCGCTCGGCCTGCCGGTTCCCGACCCCGCCGAACGCGCCGAGGCGGGCGAGCGCGCTCGCATCGTGCGGGATAGCATCAACGGGCTCGATCCCGACCTTCGGACGGCCCTGATCCTGCGCGATCTCAACGGCCTGGCCTACGAGGAGATCGCTGCCGTGATCGGGGCGCCCCTGGGGACGGTGAAGTCGCGGATTGCCCGAGCCCGCGGCCACGTCCAGGAACGACTCTTGATGTTTCCTGAGCTGTTCGCCCGGCCGGTCGACGATCAGGAGCAACAGCATGAACACTGAGCCCGAACTCGAGGACCTGTCTGCCTACGTCGACCAGGAGCTGACCGGGACCGCCCGCCAGGAGCTCGAGGCGCACCTGCAGACCTGCGAGACCTGCCGCCGCCGGCTGGCGGCCCTGCGCCAGACGGTCTCGGCCGTCCAGGCGTTGCCGACCGAGGCGCCGCCCCGGGTGTTCACCATCCCGCCCCAGCGTCAGCAACGGAGAGGTGCGACCGGGTGGGCGTGGGCTGGCGGGGCCCTGGCGGCCGCCTGCCTGCTGGTGGTGGTGACCACGATCGGGCTGGCCAACCTCCCGCATGGCGGCGGAATGGCCACCACCAACGCTCCGGCGTCCCGCTATCAGGGTGGGTCAGATCGTGGCCCGACGATGACGGTCACCGACCCCCAGGACCCATCCAAGCAGCTAACGATCAGTTCCGGTTCGACGGCGTTCTCGGCGGACCAGGGAACGACCACCGGGAGCCAGGCCGTGGCGCCCATGGCTGCATCCAAGAACCAGCCGCTGCAGGTCGGGCTCATCCTCCATGGGGTCCCCGGCGACGGGGTGCCGGCCAACCTGACCGAAGCGCACGTTCGCCTGACCCTGCTCCGGGATGGTTACGAAGTCGCTCTGGCGAACCCGGACACGTTTTCAGCCGCGAGGGAGAACGGCGCCCTCCGGATCACGGCGACCTTCCGGGTGGGCTCGCCGCCCCTACCAAGCCCGGCGGCGGGAAACTACGTCTTGCGGGTAACCTGGCAGGTGCCGGACGGCTCCGGGGTCTCGCTGGTGGCGCAGGTCCCGGTGACGGTCACCGGCTAGCTAACTTTCCTTTGGTGGCTCCCCGAGGTCGGGCAGGTCCATGTTGTTGACCAGGTCCTTGAAGACAGTCAGTTTTTCTTCGTCTTCTTCTTTTTCGGGGAGGACGCCAGCCTTGTCCAGGACCTCCTGGGCGACCAGGATGGGGCAGGTCAGGCGCACCGCCAGG
>DASPZT010000092.1:0-2843 GCA_035636135.1 Candidatus Limnocylindria bacterium
TTGTTCCACAGCGCGTGGATGTCCGTCACCGCCTTCATCAGGTGATCGAGGCCGGTGCCGACAAGGCCCGACACCGCCACCACCGGCACGCCCTTGACCTGGGTCAGCAGGCGGTCGGCCTGCTCGTGATAGAGGCCGAAGAGCCGACCGACCTCCGCGGCTAAGTGCTGGACGTCCTCGGGGCCCTTTGGGGTGCTCATCTCCGGTCACTCCCTTCGCTGCGTCGCCTCGCCCAGCACCGGGCCCAACTCTACCAAGCCGTCGGGCCGCGGGCAGGGAATCACCTCCTGGCCGTGCCGACATGACTGAGGCACAGATCCACGAGACTTTCCGAGCACACGATCTAAGCTCGGAGACGCTCAGAAAGCTTCGGAGCATGGCGCGCCGACGACTGAAATAAGCGGCAAGTTCGCCACGCAGAGCGAATCCTGGGGTGGGCTGGTCTATTGCGGACGTGGCGTGTACGGGGCCGTCGGGCCCGCTAGACATTAGACGACGTACACGAGACGGCGTACAGGCAACCCGATCAGGGAATCGGGGCTCCGACACAAGGCGTCCGGCTGGGCTCGCTACATCCCCTTGATCGTGACCTTCGTCGCCGCTCCGTCAACGCGAATGACGGCCGCGTTGGGCGCCAGGCTGAGGGAGCCGAGATTGCCGTTCTTGATCGCGCCGGTGATGCTGACGTTACTCGCCAACGCCCCGCCCGTCAGGCTGACCGGAATGCCGCCAATGGTGGCGCAGGGGCACAGGCTGTTGGCCACCGACACGACGTTGCCGCCGGTGCCACCGAAACCGATGAGCGAGCCGTTGACACTCAAGATCGAGCCGCGGCTCAGACTCACGAGCGGGCCGCTCAACACCTGGAGCGTGCTGCCGTTCGTGAGGCTGAAGAGGTCGCCCGTCACGCGCAGCAAGCTACCGCCGGCCACGGTGAGGGCGGCCCCATTGGTGATCATGAGCGTGCTGCGGTCGAGCTTCACCAGCGAGCCGAGGCTGGTGACCTTGGCCTGATACAACAGCTGCACCGCGTCCGTCGTGCTCGTGAGGTGGCTGCCGTTGCGGAGCGACAGGAGGGGGGCGGACGCCTCGAGCAGCGCGGTGTCGATGCGCACCGCCTGGTAGGCGTTGACGGTGGCGCCGGAGGTCGCCAGCAGGGGCCCGGCGATCTGGAGCGGCCGGTCGGTGCCGAGCGTGAGTCCCGTCTGGGCATCCCTTGCGGTGTTCACGCCGACGAGGTCGAACGTTGGCAATCCAATACTGCCGAAGCGGTGGGTGCCGCCCTGAAGGAGGACGAGAGGGTCGGTCGAGGTACTCACCAGGCTTCCGCCCTGGATCAGGCTCACCAGGCTGAAGGGCACGGTCAGATCACTGTTGGTGGCTTGAAGGAGCGGGCCGGCCAGGCTGGCCCGGCCGCCGCAGCACACCACCAGGAGGGAGTCGAACGTCTGGGGCTGATTGGTGATCTGGGCCCAGGCGCCCCGCTGGGTACTCGTCAGGCTGTCCCCGGCCCCTAGAAAGTAGCGCGGCGGATCCAGCAGGATCGACAGGGCATCGAGCAGAACGGCTGATTGCACGTTCGTGTCCCCAACATCCCCAACCTGAAAGGTCAGCGTGGCCTGACCTGACATGGTCGGCACCCAGCTTTTGGTGAAGCTCTTGAAGCCCGTCACTCCGTTCCCTTGACTAATCGTGAATCCGCCGGCACTGGCAGTCTCCGGCGAGACCGTCGAGGGGGAAAAGGACACGTTGCGCCGCTCGAGGGCCAAGAGCGTCGGATTCACCGTCCCGGCAGGATCCTTGATGGACGCTTCGAATCGGTCATCGAAGGTTGTCGCCTGGCTCGGGAACTCGTTGCTCAAGAAATTGTAAGTACCCTTGATCACGTACAGCGAGTTCCCAGTGACGGCGAACGTTTGGGTCAGCTTGCTGGAGTCGGTGTATGCCGGGAGCGGCGGATTAAGGGACGGCCCCAAGCCTCCTCCCTGAAACGCCCCGACGGAACTATAGATCAGACCCATCGACTGACCTTCGGGCGGCTTGATCGAGCCCAGAGCCGAGATGACCCCGCCCACGCCGGTCAGGCTCCAGCCCTGCAGGCCGCTCTCGAAGCCGCCGGTCACGAGCAGGTTGGGTCCAGTCGGTGGCGGCGGGGGTGGTGGCGGAGCCCCGCCGTGCTTCGGGGGACTGCCGGGAATAATCCCGCTCTCAATTGGCGAGTTGGTGAGCGCGTTGACTGGCGCCGCGTTGGCCGGGCTCATAGTTGGTGTTGGCGGTCCGGCCGGCGGCAGCACACTGCCGGTGGTCAGGAATTGGGCGACCTGGATCGCCTGGGCGATCTGGTCCTGAAAGACGGTGTTCTGGAAGCTTGTGTCCGGCGAGCTAAACGGACGGTTGTTGGCCTGCACGTTCACCGCCGCGTTCCGCTCGTCCGCCGAGACGGGACCGGTCTGGCCGTTCTTTGCGCCTTGCCCGGGCGGGAGTGGGTTCGTTGCCCCGCCCGCATACTGATAGGTGCAGTCTCCGGAATGGCAAATCGCGGTGGTCAGGTTCTGGGCCGGATCGTAGGCGACGGCCAGGATGCTGCCACGCACCGCGGCCACCGCGTTCGGCGTACGGATCTCGATAGACTCGCCCGGGCGCATGCGCTGCTTCGCGACGGCCAGCACCACCTTGCCGTCGGGCAGCGTGACCACCGCGCGCCCCGGCTCCTCGCTGATCGTGACCTGCGACAGCTCGCGCATCGTGAGGATGGCCTTGCCGCCCAGCAACACGCGCACGAGGGAATTCTCCGCCGTGCTGATCTTGTCGCGCCCGAAGACGTCGTCCTTGAACTTGAGCGC
>DASPZT010000093.1:0-37624 GCA_035636135.1 Candidatus Limnocylindria bacterium
CTGCGTGGTGCACTCCAGCGCCAGGTCGACGACTTCCGGGATTGGTCGCGAGAGGCTGGCCACCAGCTTGCGTCGAAGGAGGCCGATCGCCGGGGCCGCGGGCATTCGCCGTCTTGTATAGCACGGTTCTGCCCCCCTTACTCTCCCTTCCCCGTGCGGGGATGGCTTTTTTTCCCTCCCCTTACGAAGGAGGGTGGGGGTAGGACTCTCGTTTCCTTTGCGGTTGAGTCCGGACTCGGGCTTAGAATGCCGCCATGCCGGAGGCGTTCGCCAACCTGCACCTGCACACCATCTTCAGTGATGGTGAGCTAGCACCCAACGAGGTGATCAGGGCCCACGCGGCCGCCGGGTTTGCGGCCATCGCCATCACCGACCACGACACGCTCGCGGGTCTGGACGCCGTGGGAGCGCTCGATGGTCACGGCCTTCAAATCATTCCGGGTGTCGAGCTGTCCATTGAGGATGACCCACCGCGCGGCCTGATCGAAGTGCACCTGCTGGGCTACGCGTTCCGCCTCGACGATGCCCGGCTGCGAAAACGCCTGGAAGCGGCGAGCCAGGCTCGGGAGGCGCAGAAAGTCGAGACCGTGCGACGGCTGGCCGCGGCCGGCTATCCGATTACCTGGGAGGACGTGCGCGGTCGGGCCCGTGGGAACGTTGGCAAGCCGCACATCGTCGCCGCGATCGAGGCCGCCCGGCCGGAGGTCGCGCGTGAGGACCTGTACAGCTTGATGGGCCCGGGGGGGATCGCCCACGTTCCGCGGGCCCAGGACCTCTCTCTAGAGGAGGGGGTGCAATTGATCCGCGGGGCGGGGGGCGTTCCAGTGCTGGCCCATCCGGGGGTGTACCGGCACGTTGCCGACATGGGCGCGACGTTCGACACCTGCGCTGCCGCTGGGGTGGCCGGGTTGGAGGTGACCTATCCTCAGGATCCCAGTGATCCATACGGACCGGGCAGCCGCATGCTGATGGATCGCTTCGCCGCGGTCGCCCGGCGGTACGGATGGCTGGCCACCGGTGGCGACGACTTCCATGGTCCGCAGGTGACACCCCTGATCCGCCTCGCGGCCTGGCGGGCCACCCCGGCCGCCGTCGTCGACGGCTTGTTGTCTTAGCCCGGATCTACCGAATCGGGCTAGCATCTCGGGCGCGGATGCGGCCGAGCCGGGCGTCGTCTCCTGCGCGCGCTCAGTCACGCATCGACGGATGCGCTCCCTCGCGTGCTCGTCGCCTCCTTCGGCTCGGCGCGCCCCGCATCCCGATTTGCGTCGTCCGATCGGTAGACCCGGGCTATGGCTGCGTGAGGAACTGGAGCAGCAGAGGGACGAGCGCGTCCGGCCGGTCAAGCGGGAGGAAATGCCCGCCCGGCTCGATGATCTGGACCACGCTGTTCTGCAGCTTCTGATGGAGCTTCTCGGCCCAGCCCCGTTCCAGGAACTTGTCGTTCGCGCCCCAAAGGATCAGGGTCGGGACCCGGATCTCGCGAATGTCGTTGGACCGCGATACCAGGTCCTTGTTGTTGAGGGCGCGGGCGGCCCGGAGATATCCACGTCGGCCGGCCTGGTCGCTGAAGGGGCGGACCCACTCGTCCAGCAGCTCGGTGGTGATCCGGCCAGGGGTGACGATGCCGGCCTGGAGGCCTTCACCGAAGCCTTTGCGCAGGTCGGCGCTGACCATCCGCTGGTCCCAGAAGGGGTCGTGGAGACGGGCGATCTCCGGGATGGGCCAGTTGTCGTCCATGATGCTGTCGATGAGCACCAGCTTGCCCACCCTGGCGGGCTCGTCGGCGGCGATCAGCTGCGCGATCCCTCCCCCGATGTCATGACCCACGAGGTGCGCCCGCTGGATTCCCAGCGATTCCATGAGGGCGATCACGTAGCGTTCCTGCGCTTCCACCGACAGGTCCGCATCCACCCGTTTGTCGGAGTCACCGTAGCCCAGTAGGTCCGGAGCCACCACGTCGAAGTAGCGCGTCAGCGGATCGATCACGTCGCGCCAGAGATACGATGAGCTGGGGATGCCGTGGAGCAACACGACCGGCGGTCCCTGCCCCCGCCGGATGTACGTCATGTCCCCCCCGAAGAGGCGCACGCGCCATTTCGATTGCGTAAATGCCGAGGGGGCGATCGGCTGCGACTCAGTCACCGGCGTGGTCGCCATCCGCTCGTGTTCCAGCCGTGAAGGCGGAGGGCCGAACCCAGCCGGCTGTGGCACGAAGGCAGCCACCGGAGGAGGAGGTGGTGGTGGTGGTAGTAGTGGTGGCGGTGGCGGCGGCGGTGGTGGCGGCGGCGGTGGAGCCATGACGGGGACCGGGGGGGCCGCGATTGGAGGAGCGGGCGGTGGTGCGGGCAGCGGCGGTTGCGGCTGTGTTTGTGGCGGCGTGCCGGCCAGCACCAGGTTGGTGGAGCTAGCCCGGGCAATCAGTTCACCGGCGCCGTCGGTACAGACCGCCTCGGCAACGGCGATCTGGCGGCCGCGGTGAACCACCCGGCCGATGCAGCGCAGCATTCCGGACTGGACGGTGACCGGCCGGATGAAATTGACGGTCAGGTCGACCGTGGTGAAGTTTTCCCCGGATGCCAATGTGGTGACCACGGCGAACCCCATGGCGCTGTCTAGCAGCGACGCCAGCGCACCACCGTGGGCCACGTCGTTGGGGTTGTAGAGTGACTCGGTGACCGGCATTTCGTAGGTCGCCGTGCCATCCCCGGCCCCGGTCACGCGCATCCCGAGGAGCGCGAGATAGGCCGGCAGGGGGGCGGCCCCGCTGATGACGGCCTCGACGTAGCGCCGGCCGGGCGTGGTGGCCTCGTCCGCCATGCGAGGGCATTGTATGGCTTCAGCCCGCACTTCGCCCCAGGCCGAATCCACCGGCTCGAGCTCGCATCTCGGGCGCGGATGCGGCCTGAGCCCGAGGCTCCGGGCGTCGTCTTCTGCGCGCGGTCGGTCACGCACCGACGGGTGCGCTCCCTCCCGTGCTCGTCGCCTCCTGCGGCTCGGCGCGCCCCGCATCCCGCTCTGCTTCGCCCGACCGGTGGATCCGGCCTTAACGGAGAGTGGCCTCAGGGCGTAACGAGCTCGTCACAATACCAGCGGCGGCGCGACAAAAATCGCAAGCCCGCGGCCCCTTCGCAGTTGGCAGCCATAGAGGTTCGGGCGTTGCCCGGGCCGGATCCCGAAAAAGGGGGACCCGGACTGCTCACCGCACTGCCGCGGCACGCGACTCACGCGATCGTCCTGATACTGGCCGGTGCCCTGCCCTGGCTGGCCGTCCATGCGCCCATCGGACCGGCGCCGGCCCTGGCCAAAGATCGCACCCTGGTCGTGGCGCCGCCCGCCCGGTGGGCCGATCACCGCGAGTGGTCGACCGATGGCTTCATGGTGAAGCCCGAACTGTCACTGACCGCGGCTGGGATCGAAGAGCAGCACCGGCCGATCCTGACCTATCGCGCGTCCGATGGGGACACCCTGCGCGCCCTGGCGGCCCAGTACGGCCTCACCGTGAACACGCTGATTTGGTCGAATCCCGGCGCCGTCGACCTCCTTGAGCATGGCCAGGTGATCATGATTCCGCCGATTGACGGCGTGCTGGTCCGGGTGGAGCGCGACGACACGGTGCCGGCGTTGGCGCGGAAGTACCGGGCAGAGGCAGACGCCATCATCGAGTTCAACCTGCTCCGGCACCCCGAGAACCTGGCGGTCGGGTCATGGTTGATGATCCCCTTCGGGGTCGGCCCCGAGGCGGCGCCTGTCCCCGAAGCCAATCCCCGGACCGTGTCGGCCGGCGGGCGACCGGTGTGGATCTCGCCTGTCTCCGCCGGTAGCGGGGGCGGCCTCTATCCGTTCGGTCAATGCACCTATTACGTCAACACGCGGCGGTCCGCACCCTGGGGCGGCAACGCCTGGGAATGGTATGGTCGCGCGCGCGCCTGGGGCCGGCCCGAAGGCCCGGCGCCCCGCGTGGGCGCCATCATGGTCACCTGGGAGAACCCCTACTGGGGGCACGTGGCCTACGTGGAAAAAGTCAACTCCGACGGCAGCTGGCTGGTCTCGGAGATGAACTACTACGGGGGCAGCGGCGGCGGCTGGGGCAAGGTCGACACGCGGCGCGTGGTCCCCGGCACCATTCCCCTGATCGGCTTTATCTACTAGCCGGCCGTGGTCAGATGGCCGGCTCCAAGGTCCGGCCCTGAGCGCTGGCGAGCACCGTGCGCGCCCTGCTCCCTCGATCAATAGATCTGACTCTGGTCGCGCGTGTCCTTATGGCCCGACCGCGGCCCTCACCACCGTCACGGCCGTACCGCGCTTTTCCTCCCTCTTTCGAGGTTGGGGTGGGGTCCCCAGCGTGCTCGTGTCACTCGAACGGCCGCCCCAAGCGTCCGACCCGGTCCTCGACCGCCTGCCCCGCCGCCAGGATGGTCGCCTCATCGTTCCATCGGCCCACGAGTTGAATCCCGACTGGCAGTCCATGGGAAAGGCCGCACGGCACCGAGAGCGCGGGTGCGCCGGTCAGGTTGAAGGGTGCCGTAAATCGCACCAGCGCGGCGTCGACCGGCTCCTGGCGGTTTCGCCAGCGGACTCGCGGCTGCCCGACTCGAGGCGCCACCAACGGAACGGCGGGCACGGCGAGCACGTCGACCTCTTCGAAGACGGAGCGCAGCTCGTCGCGCAATCGTTGCCGCAGCCGCTGAGCCAGCAGATAGTCAGCGCCGCTGACCAGGTACCCCAGCTGTAACCGGGCGCGGGTCTCGACGCCATAGTCTGCCGACCGGGCGGGAAACCAGCGGGCGTGCACCGCGGCGGCTTCGGCCCGCAGGGTGACTAGCTGGACCGCGACCGACCACCCCATCGCCGGCAGCCTCACCCGGCGCAGGCGCGCCCCATCCGCCCGGAGCCCGGCGACGGCGGCGGCGACCAGCCGTGCCACCCCGGGCTCGACCTGCCGCCCGAAAAATCCATCGGGCACGCCGATGACCATGCCCTTCGCGGAAGCGGGCCGCACCCGGCGCCCGGCAATCACTTCGAACAGCAGGCGGGCATCGGCCACGCTCCTGGTGATGGGGCCCACATGGTCGAGCGACGGGCCCAGCGCCAGGACCCCGGTCGCCGGCACACTCCCATAAGTCGGCTTCAATCCGACGCAGCCGCAGAGCGCGGCCGGAATCCGGATCGACCCGCCGGTGTCGGTTCCCAGGCTGCCGGCGCACAATCCCGCTACCACCGCAATAGCCGATCCGCCGCTGGAGCCGCCCGGGATGCGGGTTGGATCCCAGGGATTGCGGGCGATCCCAAAGAAGGGATTGCTGGTCGACACGCCGTACGCGAACTCGTGCAGGTTGAGCTTGCCCAGCATCACGGCGCCCGCCTGGCGCAGCCGGCTCACGGCGGTCGCGTCCTGGCGGGGCACCCAGCGGGCCAGGATCCGGGAGCCGGCCGTGGTGCGCACCCCGCGGGTGGCGAGCAGATCCTTGAGGGCCATCGGCACCCCCAGCAAGGGCCCGGTCTCGCCGCGGTGCAACTGGCGTCCCGCAGCCCGCGCCTGGCGCCTGGCGGTATCCCCGGTCAGGGTGATGAAGGCCCGCAGCCGGTGGGCCTTCACGATCCGCGCCAGGTAGGCGTCCACCAGCTCGACGGGGGACACGGCTCGGCGGCGGAGGCGGCGAGCCACCTCGGTCAGCGGCTCGTCGCACAGGTCGTCGACGGTCATGGCAGCTCCGGGTCCGGCTGTCGGCGCGCCTGGGCCCGCATGGCTTGCACCAGGTCCTGGTATCGACGCCACGCCGGGAGCAGCCGCTCGAGTTCACTCTGAGACACGCGCAGGCCGGCGGCGCGGGCAGCGGCCGCCAACTGGTCGCGCTCCGTCATCTCATCCAGTATCAGCCGGCACTAGCAGAAACAGATGTACGACGTGATGCGGGTCATTTGGTATCAGCTTCGTTTGACAACGCGCTTGCGCCGTCCTAAGCTGCGCGATGCGCCACCGGGTCGAGGGGAAGTTCCGGGGCAGGCGCCGAGATTGCCCACCTGCACACGGAGGAGCGCCAAAGGATGCTGCACGTAGAAGTCCGCCGGCTCGACATCGCCCCGACCCCCGACCAGTTCTGGACCCTCGTGTCGCGGATCAACGGCCCCGAATTCATGGGCGTCCTTTATCGGGCGCGAGAGGCCATCTTCGACAGCGCCGGGATCGGTTTCACCATCGACCTGCTCAGCAAGTTTCTGCAGTTCGACGTCACTCGCAGCTGGTCCGCCCCGGAGGAAGGCGAGATTTTCTTCGGCTCGGCGCCGGTCGTGGGGTGGCTCCGGGTGCGGCGACCCGGCTCGGCCACGCTGCGCGAGCTTCGCTCCGATGATGTCCACTTCATGGAGCTGGAGCATGCCGGCAAGCCCGCCTTCGCCGAGGTCGGCATCGCCCACCGATCAGGCAGCGAGAAGCTGCGCAACGATTTCCTGAAGCGGGTTCGGACCGCTACGGCCGATGTGATGGGCCAGGAGATCGGCGCACCGTCCGGCTGGCCGGTTCTGACCCCAGCCACCAGCCACAACTTCGAAAACATCCGCCGCAACCGCCAGGGCGCCGAGCTGTCGACGGACGAGGCGCGCGCCGTGGGCGCCTTCGCCATTCCGGAAGTCCGGGCCCTGATTCGGGACCTGGAGCGGGTTGGCTCCCTCACCTCGTCGGAGTTGCCCCGCGTCCTCGGTGAGGCGCAGGGCGCGGCCGTCGCCGGCCGGCTCGGTGAGCTGCGCGACATGGGCCTGATCCAATCCGAGTACGTTATCGTGTGCTCGCGCACCGGGAACGCGGTCTTGCGCACCGATGATCCCAACAAGCTCGCTAAGATGGCGCCGGACTGGATGAAGTGCGCTTGCGGACGATCCCTCAGCGAAGAGCGGGTGGATCAGGTGATCATCCCCACGGAAAGGGCCCGCGAGCTGAACGACCGGGGTCGCTGGATGACCACGATGGCGGTCGCCAGCTTGTCCCGGATCGGCGTGCCGCGCGAGGCGATCATCGTGGACGCCGGAGCCAACGGGAGTGGGACCGACATCATCCTGGATGTCAGCGGTGACCTGGTGCTGGCCGTGCTGAAGGACCGCGAGTTCAACCTGGCCGACGCCTACAGCTTCAACGCCAAGGTCTCGCGGATCAAGGCGTCCGAAGGGGTGATCGTCAGCAACGAGGGCATGTCCGGCGACGCCCGCAAGATGGTGCAGGAGGAGATGGGCGCCCCGCGCCCGCGGATCAGCGATCCCTTCCGTGTCACGTCGGTGGACGGCATCGCCAACTTCGAGGCGGAGATCAACCGGGTCGTGGAGCGGCGGCGCCGGCAGTACTTCCTGCGGGCGCTCGGGGACCTGGCCACCATTCAGGGACTCAACATCGGTCAGCTGGCTCTGGCCAAGGTGGAGGCCGGTGTCCGGCCGGCCGGCAAGGACGCCCCCATCGAGGAACCGGTCGCACAGCAAGCCTAAGCCCGCTTCGGGCTAAGCAGCGGCAAGGGGCCCTGCACACCGCGGGGCCCCCTTCCGCACTCGGTTGGTGCCGGTGGCCCGTATCTGCCACCAGCTTCACCCGATCAATCGAGCACCGTAACGCCGAACCGGATATGGTCGGCGTAGTGGGTGACCGTCGACTGAGCGTCGTCACGTTGGCGCTGGGCGGACTCTGTCTGCTGGTGGGCCTGGTGTGGACGCTGCAGGGCGCCGGGGTTTTGCCGGGCAGCTTCATGACCGGCTCACGGTTCTGGCTTGCCATCGGGATCATCCTCGACATCGCGGGCGTCTATCTCCTGTACCGCGGTGTCGCGCGCCAGTCGCGCTCGCGGTAGTCCGTGGCTGACGTTCCGGTGGCCACCCGGCGCCTGGTCTTGATTGGACTGGCCGTCGGCTGCCTGACTCTGGGGATCGGCTACCTGGCCCGCGCCGTTTTCGGCATCCCGCTGCTCCCCGAGGAGGCAGGCGGCCTGGTGGTCAAGGTCTTGCCCCTGCCCGTCTTCGAGGCCGTGATCCGCACCTTGGGGGTCCTGGCGCGTCCGTTGCTTCTGGTTGGTAGCACCGTCGGGTTGATCGTCTTGTTCGGAGCCGCCACCGTGATCATCGACCGGCGCCTCAGGGTCAGCCGGGGCCCGGCGATTGCCGGCGTGATCGGGCTGGTGACGCTGGCCGTCGGCCTGGTGGCCGGCGACGGAATCCCGGCTCTGATCGAGGCGACGGTCCTGGCGGTGGCGGGCACGATCGCCTACAGCTGGAGCACGGCACTGCTGCAGCCCGGCTCAACCAGCGACGACCGGCGCGTCCTGCTCCGCAACCTGCTGGTCGGATCGGTCGGGCTGGCGGTGCTGGGGATTGCCTACGTCGACGTCCGCCGGTTTGTCACGGCCCTGGCCACCCGGGAGGGTACCCGGTCGATGACGGAGATCACACCGGTGGCGGACTTCTACGTTGTCTCCAAGAACATAGCGGGCGATCCGGTGGTGGACGCCAACGGGTGGCACCTCGTCCTCCCCGACGGCGCCTCGCTCACCTATGCGGAGCTGCTGGCCCTCCCGGCCGCCGAGGTCGAGCTGACCCTCTCCTGCATCAGCAATGAGATCGGCGGCACGCTGATCAGCAACGGGCGCTGGCGCGGGCCCCGGGTCACGGACCTGCTGGCTGCTCATGGGGGCGACCATCCCGACGCGCGCTGGCTGCTGATGGAAGCGGCCGACGGCTATACGGAGAGTTTGCCCCTGGACGAGCTGACACCCGACCACCTGCTGGCGACCCATCTGAATGGGGATGGTCTCCCCTGGGCCCATGGCTTTCCGGCCCGCTTCATCTTCCCCGGGCACTACGGGATGAAGCAGCCCAAATGGGTGACCCGGCTGCGGCTGTCGGCGACGGACCAGCGCGGGTACTGGGAGCAGAACGGGTGGAACGAGCGGGCGGTGGTCAAAACCATGTCCCGCATCGACGCCCCCCTGGATGGGCTGGTGGTCCCCGCCGGCCCCATCGCCATGCGGGGCCTTGCCTTCGCCGGCAACCGGCGGATCAGCGCCGTGGAAATCCGCTTGAACAACGGCCCCTGGCAAGCCGCCGACCTCGATCCCGAGTTCTCACCGTACGCCTGGCGGTTCTGGGGACTCACCGCCCCCCTGGTGACCGGGCATTACGACATCGAAGTCCGGGCCCGCGACGGCACGGGCGCCTGGCAAACGGCGCAGCGGGTGCCCACCCTGCCCGACGGCGCCAGCGGATACCACCGCATCGCGCTTGAGGTCCAATAAGACACCCTCCCCCTCCCCCTGGGGAGGGGCAGGGGAGGGGGTTGCTGGAACGTCTCTCAGGTTTTTCTCAGGCACATTCAGCGAGCTCGCGGTACTGCTCGCTAGGCTGAGGCCATGAGCACACTGGTCTCGGAGAAGACGCTCAAGCGAGTGGCGATCATCGGCACCCTGCTGCTGACGGGGGTCTTTGGCGCCGCGGTCGCGGCCGCGCCCAAGCCCCAGGCGGCCGCCCTCCATCCGAGCCTGCGCGTGCTCCCCGCCGGGTCGGAGGTCCACACCCAGACCTATGTCTCCTAATCTCCAGGTCCGTCACTTCTCGGCGCTGGGCTCCACCTGTGAGTTGATCGCGGTGGGGGCCAGCCCGGCGGCGCTCGAGCGGTGTGAGGCGCTGGTGCTGGACGCGGACGCCCGGCTGACCCGCTTCGGGCGTGACAGCGAGCTGTCCCAGCTCAATGCCGCCAACGGTCGTCCGATGCCAGCCAGCCCCCTCCTCTACGGCATGCTCGAGGCCGGGTTGTACGCCTACGAGGCCAGCGGGGGACTGGTCAATATCGCTGTCCTGCCAGCCCTCTGCGCCGCCGGGTACGACCGGCCCTTCCGGCTGGGTCTGTCGGAGCCGTCCAGCCTGACCCCGCCGGTGACGCCGGCCCTGCCCGAGGTGCTCTGGCTCGATCCGGCCACCCGCACCGTGGCCCTCGCCCCGGGGGCGGCGGTCGACCTGGGCGGGATCGCCAAGGGCGCCCTGGCCGACTTGCTGATCGCCGAGCTGGGCCAGGATGCGGTCTGCAATCTCGGCGGTGACCTGCGGGTGCGCGGATCAGGCCCGAGCGGCGACGGCTGGCACATCGGCCTCTGCGATGGGTCGGTCGTGGCCCTGGCGGACGGCGGCGTGGCCACCAGCGGGACCACCCGCCGGCGCTGGGGCAAGGGCATGCATCACCTGCTGGACCCGCGCACGGGACTCCCGGTATATACCGACCTGACCGAAGTCTCGGTGGTGACCGATACCGCGCTGCACGCGGAGATTTACGCCAAGACGGCCGTGTTGATGGGGTCGGCCTATGGCCTGCCCTTCCTCAGCCAGCGGGCGGACCACTTCGCCGTGGTGGCGCCGGCGGTGCCGGCCGCGGCGGCGTGACGGTCGCGGAGCTCCTCTGGCTGACCTCGCGCACCGCTGCCCTGACCGCCTTCTTCGTCATCGCCGCGGCCCTTATCACCGGGCAGGCGCTGCGGACCTTCGTGCTGGAAGGCTGGGTCGGACGGCGTGAGGTGGTGGCCGTGCATGGATTTCTGACGGTCTGCTGGGCGCCCCTGGTCGCGGTGCACGTGCTGGCCGGCGCGCTCGATCCGGTCTCGCGGTTGACCCCGCTGGACGTGGTCATCCCGCTCCGCGTGCCGTACGCGGCGCTGCCCATCGGCTTGGGCACGCTGGGCTTTGACGTGTTGCTGGTGGTGGGCGTCACCAGTTACCTGCGGAAACAGATGGACGCCGCGACCTGGCGCTGGCTGCATCGCACCAGCTATCTCATGTTCGGGCTGATGTTCCTGCACGCCGTGCTATCGGGGACCGACCTGGGCCGGCCGGTGATCGCGGCCGCCCTGTGGGCCACCTTCTCGTTCGTGGTGATTCTGACGGTGGCCCGGGTCGCGATCGGCCGGGTATCGGTCTCCACGTAGAATTCACCTGATGTCGCTCGCCACCCAGGCCCTCGACGTGGAGGCGGTCCGGCGGCAGTTCCCGGCGCTCAGCCTGCGCATCGACGGCCAGCCCGCCGTCTACCTGGACAACCCGGCCGGCACCCAGGTCGCGCAGCGAGTGATCGACCGCCTCACCGAATACTGGCGGACCATGAACGCGAATCAAGGGGGCGTCTTTGCCACCAGCCAGCGCTCGGACGCGCTGCTGGCCGAGACCCGAGCCATGGCGGCGGCGTTCCTCAACGCGCGGAGCCCGGCAGAAATTGTATTCGGACCCAACATGACCACCATCACGTTCGCCGTGAGCCGCGCCATTGGCCGCGAGCTCAAGCCGGGCGACGAGATCGTAGTCAGCCGGCTGGAGCACGACGCGAATGTCGCACCCTGGCTGGCGCTGGCGGACCAGGGAATCGCCGTCCGCGTCGCGGATATCACGCTGCCGGCCTGCACGCTCGATGTCGAGAGCCTGAAACAGCAGCTGACGCCCCGCACCCGGCTGGTGGCGTTGACCCACGCTTCCAACGCGGTCGGGACCATCCCGCCGCTGCGACAGGTGGCGGACCTCGCCCACGCCGCCGGCGCCTGGTTCTGGGTCGATGCCGTGCACTTCGGGCCGCATGGGGTGATCGACGTTCAGGCGATCGACTGCGACTTCCTGGTCTGCTCCGCCTACAAGTTCTATGGTCCGCACCTCGGCCTCCTCTACGGTCGACAGGACCTGCTCGAGCGGCTGCGCCCGTTCAAGGTGCGCCCGGCGTCGAATCAGGGACCGAGCCGCTGGGAGACGGGCACCCAGAACCACGAAGGCCTGGCCGGCATGCTGGGCGCCTTCGAGTATCTGGCTGGTCTCTCACCCGAGGGCAACGGCACACCGCGTGCCCAGCTGGTGGCCGCCATGGGCCGGCTTGGGCGGTACGAGCGGTTCCTGGTTGCGCGGTTGCTCGAGGGCCTGAGCCGGATTCGGGGCCTGCAGATTTTCGGGATCACCGACCCCGCGCGGCTCGGCGAGCGGGCGCCGACGGTGTCAATCGCATGGCCGCCTCATCAGCCAGAGGACATTGCCCGCTGGCTGGGGCAGCACCAGGTCTTCACCACGCACGGCGACCACTACGCGCCCGGACTCATGGAACGGCTGGGCTTGCAGGCTCGTGGTGGCACGCTCCGGATCGGCCTGGCCCACTACAACCGGCCGAGCGAGGTGGACCTGGTCCTCGAGCTGCTGGCCGGCTATCGCTCGTAGCCCGAATCCGGGCTTAGCCTGGTCAGGCGATCCCCCAAGTGGTCACGCTGGTCAGACGACCCGCCTGACTACCGTCCCGCTGATCTGGTCACCGATGCGCTGACGGGTGCGGCTGCGGAACATCAGGACGGCGTCGATGGGCCAGAGCACGATGATCACCGCCAACAGGTTGCGGACCACGGTCTGCCACCAGTGAGCCTGTGGCCCCGCCGTTCCGTAGACGCGCAGGCCCATCACCGCCTTGCCCAGGGTCATGCCAAACCGCCATTCCATCCCGATCCGATAGACCAGCGTGAGGAGCGCCAGGGCCGCCAACCCCTGTGGGTCGAACACCACGTCGGTGTCGGCGAAGTTGGCCACCAGGGTGACGAGGAAGAGGGTGGCGCCGACGATGAGAGTCACAT
The DNA here is from genome assembly GCA_035636135.1 of Candidatus Limnocylindria bacterium. Classification (GTDB taxonomy): domain Bacteria; phylum Chloroflexota; class Dormibacteria; order CF-121; family CF-121; genus CF-121. The sequence continues at coordinate 12,609 of DASPZT010000093.1, forward strand.
CGATCACCGCGGCCACCACCCGGCGGACCAACGGGAATTCTCGCCAGCGAACGCCCGCCGCGCCGTGCCGGCCGAGCCGCCGCTCGAGGGTATCCGCCATCTCCCGCGGGACGCCGATAACGATGGGTTGGAGGGTGGCGAATGCACCGCGGCGGGCGAGGAATCGGAGGGAGACCAGGAAGGCGGCCACCAGGAGGGCGGAAACGATGATGACGAACAGTCGCCGCTCGGCGCTGTGGAAGAAATCGATGACCGGCAGGCCGAAGGCGAAACCGAGCCCGGTGAACACGGCGACGTAGATCAGGACCGCGGGCACCAGTCCGGCGGCGAAGCTGCGCCGCGGCAGACGGGCCGCGCCGGCGACCTGAGTGGTGTGGATGCGCAGGCCGGGGATCAGCCGACCGATCAGGATGGCCCGCCACCCCTGCTGCTGGACCATGCCTGCCGCCCGGTCCACCGCGTGGCGAAACCGCAGCGCGTCCGCGGCCCGCAGCAACGCCGCGCGGCCGATGAGGGCAAAAATCTCCCGGCCAACCAGCGCGCCAGCGATGCTGGCCAGCACCACGGCGGGGACAAACGCGGTGGCCTGGATGGTGCCGCTGGCAATGGCGATGCCGCCGATGATGAGCAGGATGTCGCCCGGGGCAAAGGGCACCGGCACGCCCATCTCTTCGATGAAGGCCAGCGCGCAGATGATGCCGGTCAGGAGATCGCCGTCGAGGTCCAGCAAGACGTCGACCGGGTTGAGCGACATCAGGCTCGGAAGAACGCTAAACCAGCTCCGCGATGAGCGGGATGGGGAGGTTTCCGCAGTTGAGGAAGCGGTCGTGGAAGGATTTCAGGGAGAACCCCGGTTGGCGCTCTGCGTTCCGGCGCACCTCGTAGATCAGCAGCTTGCCGAGCGTGTAATTCAGGTACAGGGGGTCGAAGGCCCCCCGGGTGGCTTCCCGCCGTGCGGGCAGCTCGGTCTGGAAACCCTTCTCCATGAATGTTCGCACCGCATCCTCCATCGTCATGCCGCGACAGTGGAGACCGATGGCGACCAGAAAACGGCAGTTGCGCAGAAGCGCATCCATCACCTGGGCGAGTTCCAACCGGGGATCATCCTTGTAGCCGGCCTCCAGCATCATCTGCTCGCAGTAGTGCGCCCAGCCCTCCCCTGTGCTCTGCACCCAGAACAGGCGGCGGGTCAGCGACGAGGCGCCCCGTTCGTGCAGGGCCTGCACGTAGTGGCCGGGGTAGGCCTCGTGGATGGATACGTTCTCCAGCACGGCATAGTTGAGGTAGCGCAGCCATTCCTCGGTCTTGGCCGCGCCCCAGTCCGGCGTCGGGACGGTGACGTAGTAGTAGCTCTCAGTCGCGACGGTCTCCAACGGCCCGGCGCTGTCCAGCGCGGCGCTGGCCCAGGACATGAAGCTGGGCGTCGGGGCTACCGTACACCGCACATCGGACGGAATGGTCATGATGTCCCGGTCCACGATGAACGTCCGGATGCCTTCGAGCATGGCAGCAGTCTCGGGGATCAGCGTCTCGACGCTGGGATGCCGGAACTGGATCGCGTCCAGCGCCAGCGGAATGCCGTCGGCCGCGATGCGGGCCGCCACCACGCGCGCCCGGGCTGTGTTCCGCTCGAGATCCTCGCGGGCCATGGCCTCCAGGGTCGGCAGGTCGAGGGTAACGAGGTCGCGTGTGCGCAAGTAGCTCGTGAAGCGCGCCTCGCCCAGGGCGTAGTCGTCGTGGGCTTTCGGCAGCCGCGACCGCAGCCAGGCGGCAAAGGCATCGAGCTGCGGAATCGCCCGGCCGACCGCGGCGACGGTTTGCGGGTGGTGGCGCGCCACGGCGGTGACCTCGCTGGCCAGGTACTGGCTGAACCCTTCGGTGGCCTCGATCGCGATTTCGAGGTTGGGCCTCGGCAACGACGGCTCGAGGTTGCTCCGAGCTGCCTCCAGGACGCCGGGATACCCTTCAAGATGCAGGCGCAGCGCCGCGAGGCGGACCGGTAAAGGCGCGTAGGCGCGCTTGATGTAGACGCTGACGTCCAGCTCCGTGCCCCAGCCGGCGTAAAACAGCGGATTCCGGAAGGGTTCGCGCAGGTCGTGCAGCTCAATCCGCTGCGCGCGCAGCTGGGCCATGATCGCCCGCCGATCCACGTCCTGGTCGCGGGAGAGACCCGCCTGGCCCTCCAGCAGCCTCAGCTGCTGGTCGATCTCCCCGATGCGGCTTTTGACGGTCGACGCGGAGGCGTCGCCCACCCGGCCATCGTAGGCATGATCGCCGACCCGGCGACCGAACCCAGGCGAGAAGTGGAAAAAGCCGTCGAAGACCTTTCGCTCGATCTCGGCCCACGCCGGCACGACGCTGAGGGTACCAGAAGAGGCCGCACGGAGCCTTAAACTTCCATCGATGGCCGACCATACCGTCGCCCTGGTGGCCGACCGGCTGATCGACGGCTCCGGCCGAGACCCGATCGAGGCGGCCGCGGTGATCTGGGAAGGCGAGCGCATATCCGCGGTCGGTCCGCGCGCCGAGATTCGCATTCCGGCGGGCGCCGAGGTCATCGAAGAAGACGACCTGACCGTCCTGCCCGGGTTGATGGATCTGCACGTGCACCTGGGCATGCAGGCGGGGGTCAACTTCCCGCGCATCCTGATGACCCCCAGGGCACTGGCCCTCCTCTACGCCGTGCCGAACTGCGCGGCGACGCTCCGGGCAGGCTTCACCACGGTGCGCGACGCCGGCCTGACCCCTGCGGGCGTGAAGCTCGCCGTGGAGCGGGGGCTGTTTCCTGGACCCCGGCTGCAGGTGGCGGTTAGCATTCTCGGTCAGACAGGGGGTCACGCCGACCCCTTCATGCCGTGCGGCGTGGGGCTGGATTTCGGATCCGGCCTGGACGTTCCCGCTGGCGTTGTCGATGGGGTTGACGACATGCGCCGGCGGGTTCGCGAAGTCCTCCGCAGCGGCGCCGACTGGATCAAGCTCTGCACCAGCGGCGGCGTCCTCTCCGCGACCGATACGCCCGACGCGGCGCAGCTCACGGTGGAGGAGATTGCGACCGCGGTCTATGAAGCCCAGGCGCAGGACAAGGGCTGCATGGCACATGCCATGTCCGCCCAGGGCATCAAGAATGCCCTGCGGGCGGGAGTGCGAACGATCGAGCACGGCTGCTTTCTGGATGAAGAGGGCATCGCGCTCATGAAGCAGCGGGGCGCCACCTTGGTTCCGACCCTGGTGGCACCCGTCGATGTGATTCGCAATGCCGCCAAGGACCCCGCGAGCATCCCGGAGTCCATGGTGCAGAAAGCCCGGGACACGGTCGAGCGGCACGCGGCTTCCTTCCGGGCGGCGCTCGAGGCCGGCGTCGAGATCGCCATGGGAACGGACAGTGGGGTGGGAGACCACGGCCGCAACGGCCAGGAACTGGTGCTCATGGCCGAGCGCGGGATGACGCCCATGCAGGCCATCCTGGCCAGCACCCGGACGCCCGCCCGCCTCCTGGGGCTGGCCGATCGGTTGGGCACCCTCGAGGCGGGGAAGCTGGCCGACCTGCTGGCCGTCCGGGGCGACCCCCTGGCCGAGATCGGCCTGTTCAACGATCCAGGCCGGGTGCAGGTGGTGGTCAAGGGGGGTGCGATCGTCCACCAGGCCGGGCGACCGCTGCCGGTGCCCGCCGGCTTGTAACAGTTTTCCCGACCGTCACACGCTCCGTAAGGCACGGCTGTTACGTTGGCGTCACCGACTATGACAAGCCCGTTTCTGGCCCGTTACCGGTCTTCCGCCGTCCGCAGCCTGGTTGCCACCCTGCTGGCCGGTCTCCTGGCCGCCCCCGGGTTGGCGCTCACGCCGGCCTTCGCGGCTGCCGGTGGCAGCCAGAAAGTCGACCGTCAGGTCGCGCTGCGGCTGAATTCGGGCAGGCCGATCAAGGTCATGCTGATCGCCCGTGGTGACCTGACCGACGTGGTCCAGGACCTGCACCGCCAGGGGTTCAAGGAGGTCAAGCGCGTTCCCATCGTGCATGGCGTGAGTGCCAGCATGACGGCGGCCGCGATCCAATTCTTCGCGGCCGATCCCAACGTCTTCCGCATCGTCTACGACGCCCCGGTCCAGCTGATGGACACGGCGGTCAGTGCGACCGCCCTGGCGACCGCGTATCCATGGGTGGACGACGCGGTTGGCCTCTGGAGCAATCCGGTGGCCCCGCTCACCGGCAAGGGGATCGGGGTGGCGGTCATCGACAGCGGGATCGCGGCCCACCCCGACTTTGACAACCGGGTCACCGTCAACCTGAACTTCGCGTCAACCGCGACCAGCGGCGCAGATCAGTTCGGCCACGGTACCGCGGTCGCCGGCATCATCGGCGGCAACGGCAGTGCCAGCAGTGGCCAGTACATCGGGATTGCCCCCGAAGTGACGCTCGTCAATCTGCGCGTCAATGACGGCACTGGGGCCGCCGGCACCTCCGACATCATGAACGCCATCCTGTGGGCGGTCGTCAACAAAGACACGTACAACATCCGCATCATCAACCTCTCCCTGGTCTCCTCCATCGCGGAGAGCTACACCACCAGCCCCCTGGACGCCGCCGTCGAGTACGCCTGGCTGAAAGGCATCGCGGTGGTGGCTGCCGCGGGCAACCTGGGCCCCAACAGCGCCCTCTATGCGCCGGCCAACGACCCCTACGTCATCGCCGTCGGCGCGACGGATGATGCCGGGACCGTGACGCCGGCCGACGATCGCCTGGCGTCGTTCTCCAGCTTCGGGATCACCCAGGACGGGTTCGCCAAGCCCGACCTGGTTGCGCCGGGCCGGCACATCATCTCCACGGTCGCTGCTGGAAGCACCATCGCCACCACCTACCCGCAATACCTGGTGGGCACGCAGTACATGCAGCTGAGCGGAACCTCGATGGCAGCGCCGCAGGTCTCTGGCATCGCGGCCCTCTATCTCGAGGCCCACCCGGGCATCCGGCCCGGCCAGCTCAAGGGCGTCCTCACGACCACCGCCCACGGCTTTGGGCTCCTGGGCACGGTCCCGGCCGGCGCCGGAGCCGGTTACGCCGATGCCGCCTCCGCCATCGCCTACAACGGCACGATTGGCAATGTCAACGGCGGGTTGAGTCCGAACAACTATCTGAAGGTCATGTTCATGACCGTGAACCAGCTGCCCGCCGGGACCACCGTCTCCTGGGACAGCGTCTCCTGGGACAGCGTCTCCTGGGGCAGCGTCAGCTGGGGCGACATCAACTGGGCCGCCGTCAGCTGGGGGTCGTAACCATGCGCAAGCGAGAGCTTTCGCCCCTCGCGCAGCTCTATGTGGTCAGCGTCGCGGGGCTGGCGGTGCTCGCCGCCCTCGTCCTCTGGCGCGCGGGCCACCAGGCCGGTTCGCCCATTGCGCTCCTGCTGGTCGTGGCCGCCGGCGCCATCAGTCACGCGTTCCCGCTGGAGGGTCGCAACCATGAGGCCTACCACGCCACCCTTCCGTTCGTCATCGTGGCGGCGGCTCTGTTCACCACGCCAGAGCTGGCGGTCTTCATCATCCTGATCCACCTGGCAGAGCAGCTGCGCGCCCACCGGCGCTGGTACATCCAGGTCTTCAACACCACCGGATACTTCCTGGCCGCCGCGCTGGCGGGCGTGATGTATCGGGTCGCCATCCATCAGCTGGGCACCCCGGTGATCGGGCAGATGGAGGCCGCGCTGACGGCGGGCTGCACCTTCGTGATCCTGAACCGGGTGCTGGTCGCCGGGGTGTTGTGGCTGGCGCGTGGACTGTCGCCGGCGCGCTCCGGCCTGTTCCGGCCCGAGCTGCTGGCGGTGGACCTGATCATCATCTGGGTGTCGGCGCCCATCCTGGCGCTGATCGCGGTGGCCGGGCCGGTAGCCGTCCTCGTGACGGCGGGGCCGCTCTTCCTGGTCCGCCCGGCGCTGGCGTTCTTGCTCGAGACCGGTGGTGCGCCCCGGCGGCGCGCTGCGGTGGCTCGGGTCAGGCGGTAGGGTGCGCGAGCTGCCGCCGGCGGCCCGGCTCTACCTCGTGAGCGTCTTTTCGGTGGCGGCGCTGCTGATGGTCGTGAGTGTGGTCCTGGCCCGACCTGTGCTGCCCGATCTGGCCGCGGCCGGGCTCATCCTGGCGCTGGCTACCGGCGTCCAGCAGTTCCAGGTCCGCAGCCCCAAGCACCAGACCTATTTCCTGACCACCATCTTCTTTGTGGCGGGCGCGATCCTCCTCAGCCCGGTCGAGCTGGTGGCGGCGGTCGTGCTGTCCCACCTGGTCGAACTGCTGCACGCCCGCTATCGCTGGTACATCCAGGCCTTCAACATTGCCAACTTCACCATCGCGGGCCTGGTGGCCCGCGTCATTTTTACCGTCGGCCAGCCTGCCACCGCCGCGCCCGGCGCGGGCCTCGTTCTCCGGGCGGCCGCGGCCGGACTGGTGTTCGTGCTGCTCAATCATCTGCTGACCGCGCTGGTCATCCTGTGGGCCCGCCGGATCCCGATCAAGCAGGCGGGCACCTTGAGCCGCGAGAATCTGGGCACCGACCTGGCCCTGGCGGCGCTGGGGACGCTGGCGGCCCTGGTGTGGCGGACGGACCCCTGGCTGGTGCCGCTCTGCCTGGCTCCGCTGTTCCTGATCTACCAGTCATTGCGAATCCCTGGCTTGCAGGAAGAGGCGCGCACCGACCCCAAGACCGGCCTGGCCAACATGAAGCATTTCAATGAGGCCTGCGCCATGGAGATCGATCGGGCGAGCCGCTTTCGCCGTCCGCTGAGCGTCCTGATGGCCGACCTCGACCACCTGCGGGAGATCAACAACGGCCGCGGCCATTTGGCTGGGGATCAGGTGATCCGGCGGGTCGCCGAGGCCATTCGACGGGCCGTGCGCGAGTACGACCTGGCCGCCCGGTTCGGCGGTGACGAGTTCGCGGTGTTGATGCCAGAAAGTACATTGCCGGACGCGGTGGTCGTCGCCGAGCGCATCCGGCGCGAAGTCGAGAGCCTGTCTGACACCGCCGCGGGACAGTCGCTGCCGATCACGGTGAGTGTCGGGGTAGCGCACTTCCCGCGCGACGGGAAGACCGCCACCGACCTCCTGCAGGCGGCCGATCGCGCGGTCTACCAGGCCAAGGCCTTCGGCCGCAACCGGGTTTTCGTGTTCGAGGACCGGCTGGACGCGGCGCCCGAACTGGTCCTGGTGCCGATGGGCGTGAACGAAGAGCTCAGCCCGATCCGAAACTAGCCGCCTGGCTGCCCTTTCGCGCGCCGCCGCCGGCGCCGATCACTCCGGACCCGCAAGAAGGTGTAGGTCTTCTCGGTGGCATACCCGCGCTGGATGGCGTCCTGGATGCGCGGCCAGAATTCGTCCTGCACCCAGTTGCGGGCGACCAGTACTTCCGCACCGGTCAGGCGAAGGTTGCCCTGGTCCATGTCTGAGGTGGTATCGCTGCGCTGCAGCGCGCGGACCGCGTCGAGCGTCAGGTTCGGAACAAGCCATAGTTGCGGGATGACCACCTCGACCTCCGGACGTGGGTCGGGCACGCGCCAACTATATCGGGCTCGGCCCGACCGGTGGATACCGGCTAACACGGTGCCTTATCCTGTAGGACCATGGGTGTGCTGCGCGGACTGCACGTGATGGGCGCGATTTTCATGCTGGGTGGGATTAGCGGCCAGTTGCTGGCCCGGCTGCAAGCGGGTGGAGTGGCAGGAGGATCCGAGCCGTTGCTCGCGCTGGCCCGGCGAATCCAGCTGGCCATGGTCTCGGCGGGGTCGGCTCTGGTGCTGGTGACCGGGATCGCGCTCTGGGTCACGGACCGGATCAAGTTCCTGACCGGCTGGCTCTTACTGGGCGTGTTGCTCTATCTGGCGGCCGCGGCCCTGGACGGAGCCTTCCTCGCTCCCAACCTGCGCCGGCTACACGCCGCGGCCCGCAGCGGCACCTCGCCGGCGGCGGCGGATGCCAGCGGGACCGTGGTTGAGGTCACCGCCTGGGCGCTCCTGGTCGCAGTCGTCTTCCTGATGACCGCTCGACCCTTCTAGTTTTTGGGCTAAACCAGCCGGGCGCGCAGGATCCAGGCGTGGTTCAGAGTTTTCATCTCCTGCACCCGGGCGACGGGGTCGATCATGGCGGCCACCTCCTCGGGCTTGTGCAGGACCTTGAGGACCCGGAACGGTTGGGCGTTCACCACCCGCCGGACCACGAGGACCCCGGGATCGCCGGGTTCCCGCAGGCTGTCCATCAGAAGCAGTTCGCCACCGGGTCGCACCACCCGCGCGATCTCCTTGAAGGTCGCGTCGCGGGTGGCGCCGTCCAGGTGGCTCAAGACGAAGGCCATCAGGCACCGATCCATCTTGTGGTCGCCCAGCGGAATCGCCTCGGACCGGCCGAGCATCAAGCGGGCCGTCTTGCCGGCACTGGTCAGGCGCCGCCTGGTCACCGAGCGCATGGTCTCCGACGGTTCCACCACGGTGACCCGGGCGCCGGCGTTCAGACAGCGGATGGTCCAGTGTCCGCTGCCGGCGCCGACCTCGAGCAGGTCGCCCCGGGCGAAGGCGTCGACCGCGTCCGCCATCTCTTGGAGGTCACTGGCATAGCGTTTGTCGGCCTCCCGGCTGCCGTACCATTCGTGCTCGAACTGGTCGGCAATCGCCACGTAGTAGGCGTCTTGCTCGGCTCCCAGGCCTTCGCGCAAGGCGACCTGCTCCAACCGGTCGTAGGTGGCGACGATCTCGTCGTTCTTTTCGGGCGGGACGATTTTCTCTTTCATTGGTGGCATTGGGCCATCGCCGGGGATCGCCTGAGTGGCGCTGGGGCGGCCGGCGGGCGCCCAACATGATACCCAAACGCGTTCCGGGGTCGTGACAGGCAGCTGTCAAAGACCCCTTCTAGGCTGCCGGTATGGACAACGTCATTCCCTGGTCTCAGATCCATCCCAGCATCAAGTCGCGCTCGGCCTTCGTGGGGGTCGTGGTGATCGACCCCGAGCGTCAGCTCTGCCTCAGCGAGCTCGTCGACCTCGAGCCGGAAAGTCTGCGTGGGCCGGACGCGGCGGCCGGGGATCTGGTGGCCGCGGTGCAGCAGGCGGCGGCCCGGGTTGCCCAGGCCTATCGCGCCGCCCGCCGCGGCCAAGCTCCCGACGATTCCAACCCATCCCGACGGACGGCCGGCCTCCGCGTGCTCCCAGGCGGGGCCACCTCCTAAACCGGACCCCCTGTTAAGCGCTGGCGGGCCGCTTATCCTTGACATTATCAACAGATTGTGGCAGAATACGACCAGCGCGACATCGAGAAGGCGGCGAGAGAACAGGGATTCCGCATTGGGCGAACCAAGAAGGGTCATCCGGTTTTCTATCCCCCGGATCCCAGAATGGGGCCAGTCTTCGGATCTGGCACGCCCTCGGACGTGCGCTCGGTGAGGAATCTCCTCGCCAAGCTTCGCCAGGCAGGACTGGTGTGGCCACCAGGGAGGTGACAGGGATGACGGAGTGGAGCGTCGATATCGAGGCCGTGTCGAAAGAACGCCTTGACGAGGATTTTGCCGACGCCGTTCTTGAGGAACTCGCTCCGCATGCCCCCGCCCTGAGCATCAGCGCCAATCGGCTCGAGGCACGCTTCAGCGTTGACGCACCCTCCGCATCCCAGGCGTTTGCTCAGGCGCTCAAGCTTTTCAAGAACGCCGTGCCGGGAGCAGAGGTTGTTCGCGCACAGATCGAGACCGCCGAAGAACTCGACCGGGCGCTCGCCGCGTCCAACGTGCCCGATCTCATCGGGGTCGCCGAGTTAGCCGATCTTTTGACTGTCTCGCGCCAGCGCGCTTCGGAACTGGCGCGCATCCGCGGGTTCCCTAAGCCCTGGGTCGTCCTCAAAGCCGGTCCCGTGTGGAAACGATCCAGCGTCGCGAGATTTGTCAGTGATTGGGCGCGCCAGCCCGGCCGGCCTCGGCGTTCCGTCGCCGTTTAAGAAGCGGGCTAGGCGCTGACCTCTTCGTTGGCGACATCGGCCTGATCGCCGTTGCGGCTGGGGTCGGGCGGTGTCTGTGGCGAGGTGACCGACGGGCCCGGCAGCCGGATGATCGTCCAGTTCCCGGCCCGCTCACCCCGTTCGGCAAGGGTTTCATCCTTCGAGAAGAGCAGGATCTGGTGCTCCTGTCCGAGCCGCCCCAGCTCGTCCAGCGCCGCCTTCATTCGCCGGCGGTCGGCGTGCACCAGGGCCTCGTCCAGGAGTAGCGGCAGCGACTCGGTGCTGCCACTGATGATGCGGGCCAGGGCGACCCGCTGCAGCAGGTAAATCAGCGACCGGGTACCCATGCTGAGGTGGTCCACATCCTTGAAGGCGCGATGATCCTGCGTGCGCACCTGCAGGCCAAGGTCGTCCATCACCTGGACTTCTCGGTAGCGCCCGTTGGTGATGGGTGCCAGCTGGCTCTGCAGCTGGGCCTTCATCTGCGGGATCACGGCTCGCCGCACCGACTTGGCGGCTTCCTCCAGGGTATCGATCGCCAGGTCGTAGGCATGGGCCTGCGCCTCCAGCTCCTGCAGCTGCTCCTGGACGGTCACCATCTCCTCCTCCAGCGAGGCGACGTCACCGATCTGGAGCAACCGGTCATTCAAGAGCTCTTCCGCTCGGGCACGCTCCTCCTGCGCTCGCTCTTTGGACGCCCGATGCTGATCCAGCTGGCGCTCGAGATCCGCCAGCGGAACCGCTCGGTATGGCTCCAGGCTGCCGGCAGCCAGGCCCTGCTGGGCTTGCTGCGACTGCCCTTCCAGCTCGCCCACCAGCTTGGCCAGTCCGGCCGTGTCCTGGTCGCCCGCTACGGCAATCTGCGAGTCGCGGAGCTCTTTGAGCCTGGCTGTGGAGGTGACGTAGGTGTCGACATGGGCCACGGCGTCATCCCAGCGCCGGGCCGACGCCTCGGGATCGGCGTCGGTGATCCCCGCGGGTCGATAGATGGCCTCCAGCTTGGCTCGGTATTGGGTGGCCTTCTCGTGCTCGGCCATGGCCCGGTCCGCCGGCTGCCGCAGCTGGTCGAGTTGCGCCTCCAGCTGCTGGATCCGGGTGCGCAGCTGCTGCGCGGCGCGTCCCGCCTCGCAGGCTCCCAGGAAATCCTGACCGGCCGCCAGCGCTTCCCGCCGATCGAAGCCCAGCCGGTCCAGGACCCCATGCAGCCGCTGCCGGAGGGTTTCCCGCCGGTCGTCGAGCGCCTTCTCGGTTCGGGTGGCCTCTTCCCAGCGCAGCTGGGCGGCCTTCCAGGCGGCATCATCATCCGCCAGGGACTGCATCAGCTGGGCGGTTCCTTCCAGCGCGCCCTCGGTGGGTGCCGGCTGGGAAAGGCCCCAGCTGCCGATCAGCTCGCGCAAGGTGCGGCCGGCGGCGCGAGACCGTTCCTCGAGCTCCGCCGCCTGCCGGTCGAGCTCCAGGCGGGTTGCGTCGGACCGAATTCGCTGCAGGTGGTCCACCAGCGCCTGCTGCAGCTCACCGGAGCTGCGCACGCCCCACGGACCGAGAATCTCTCGACGGCGTAACCGCGCATCATCTTTGGCGCGCAGCCGCCGGTCGACCTGCCGGTTGGCCGCGCCGCGCAAGACCAGTCCCAGGATGGCCCCCAGCAGGCCCATGCCCAGCAAGAAGGCAGCCACGATAAACGCCAGCGGGCCGACACTGAGCCCGACGAACATGACCAGGAAGGCCACGGCCATCAGCAGCACGCCGACCAGCGTCACAATGCCCCAGGTCCCGTACTGGGAGCGGGAACGCTCGGCCATCGTCTCTTCGTGCCGCATCGCCTCCTCCGCCTGCTGGGCCGCCTTGATGGTCTCCGGTACCTCCTTGTAGCGAGAGACGTCCTGCTTCAGCTGCTCGAGCCGCGGGGGGAGCTCGGCCCCGGCCCGACGCCGGGCTTCGGTCGCCGCATTGCTCCGTTCCCGCCACTCCGCATAGACGCGCTGGAACTCGACGTGCCGCGACGTCCACTCGGCGCCCTGGCCGATCAGGCCCGGATGTCGATCGGCCAGGTGCTGCACCTCGTCGGCGCCGGTGCGGGCGCGCAGGTGGGCTTCCGGCGCCTGCGCATCCATCAGACTGAGCGAGGACACCAGCTCCCGCACCATGGGCTCTTCCTTCAGGGAGCTCGGGCTGACGCCGCGCGCGCGGGCGATCTGGCCCTGGTACTCCTGCTCGAGTTTCGCGCGCTCCGCCCCGAGCGCGGTCACTTCGGAGGCGGCCTCCGCGGCCCGGGTGGCGAATTCTCGCTCGGCTTCCTCGGTCGCCCGCCAGCGGGTGCGCAGGCCGCGCACCTCTTCGTCGCGCGCACGCGGGAAACCGGAAAAGGCGGCATGCTCGTGGAGGCGGGCATTCTCATCGGCGATCATCTGGTCGATCTGCTGCACCCGGTCCAGGCGCCGCCGGGCGTCCTCGAACCGGGCGGTCAGCACCGCCGCCTCCAGCGTCTGCACCACGGAGAGCTCGGCCTCGGTCAGGGTGGCCACCACCTCTCGCTTCTGGGCCAGCTCTTCAACCGCGCTCCGAGCCTGCCGGGCCGCGGCCAGCTGGCGTTCCAGCTCCGCCAGACGGGCGGCCAGCAGGTGCAGGGGGCCGGTTCGGCCGCGGGGGCGGCCCACCCGTTCGATCCGTTCCTGTCGCAGCCGGTCCAGGACCTTGCGGGCCGTGCGATCGGGATGGGCCGAGTCGGCCAGCGCCGTGATCGCTTCCCGGATCGCCCCCGAGTCCTCGATCCGCATGACTTCCGCTCGCGAGATGCAGGCCGTGCCCGTGAAGATGTCCTTGGGGATCCCCAGGATGCGCCGCCCCAGGGACCCGGTCTCGCCGTCGGTCAAGAAATGCGCCGTCATGTCCTCGCCGGTCTCCAGATCCTGTACGCCGACGGTCTCGCCATCGAAGTCGCGGTCCACCCGCAGCCGGCGGCCATCGTCCAGCTCGAACTCCAGCGCCAGCCGAAAGGCGCTGTCGTGCCACGGCCGCCACCGCTCCACGGCCGCCGCGGCGGCGGGGCCGCGCGTCTTTTCCGACTGGAAGCCATACAGGCCGGTGAGGATGGCTTCCTGCAACGTGGACTTGCCGGCCTCGTTGGGCCCGATCACCAGGTTCATCCCTTTGCCGAAACGCAAGTCGGTGGCGCGCAGCACGCCGAAGCCATCGACCTGGATGCGCGTCAGCTGCATGCTAAGCCCGGATCCACGCTAGGCTCATGGCTCGAAGGCATCCAGGGCCAGCTGGAGGGCGCGGCCGACCGTCTCATCTTTTTCCGCGTCGCCCCGATGGGCCTGGAGCTGCCGAACCATCTCTCCTCGGCTCGTGAATTCGCTGCCCACCGCCTCCAGGTCGTGGATCCGCCGCGTTTCGTCCAGGAATTCCAGGTGCGCGAACCCGTCATTGCACTCCAGGGCCAGCGCCCGCGGATCCAGGTCTAGCGACTGGGTTCGTTCGCCAACCAGTCGGGTGCGCAGGACGGCGCCGTCCAGGTGCCGGCTCTCGCGGGCGGCCAGCACCGCATCGCGCACCTGTTCCCGGCTGGTCATACCAGTCACGTCCAGGGTCTCCTCCACAAAGCGGCGGTGATTGATGTCCTGCAAGTCGACCGACACATTGCGGTCATCGCCGACCGTGACCAGGGCCACGCAGTGACGGCCGGTCTCGTCCCATCCCAGCGGCTCCGGGCTTCCTGGATAGGTCAGCAATCCCTGGCTCATGGCGTTGTGGTAATGGCCGAGGAGCGCCTGGCGAAAACCCGCCCGCTCGACCTGGGCTTGCACGATGGGCGCCACCGGCGTGACGCCGTCGGGGACCGTATGCATGTCCGAGGCGTGCAGCAGGAGCAGGTGGGCGCCATCGCCCAGCGACGGCGTGGCCGCCAGCGGGGTCTCGGAGGTGTTGGCCGGATTGAAGCCCGCCGCCCAGACGCTGACGCCGCCATAGACGTAGGGGCGAAGGTCCTCATGGGTGGCCACGGTGACATTGGCGGGCCAGCGTAGATATCGATACGGGGAGCTGGCGGTGGCCGGGTCGCTATGCCCGGGCGCGATCAACACCGGTCGAGAGGTTTGCCCCAGCGTTTGGGCCAGGAAGAGGGCGGTCTCCCGGGTGATGTGATCATGTTCGAACAGATCACCGGCGCAGGTGATTAGATCCACCTGCTCGTGATCGGCCCGTTCGAGAATTCGCTGCAGCGCGGCCCGGAGGTCTTCGCGTCGCCGCTGTGCCGCGACCCCGAAGAGTCGCTGCGGAGCAAAGGATCGGTCGAGATGCAGGTCGGCGAAATGGAGCAGGCGAAGGGCCAAAGATCTCCCGCAAAGGCGAATTGCCGAGAAATTCGGTTCGAGGTTGCCGACATTATAGAAGGTTGTGGCTGGGAATACGGTGTCCGCGTGAGTCCGTTAACGTGACAGGTCATGGGGTCGTTTGAGAAGGGGGACCGGGGGGCTCGCATCCTCAAGATGCAGACCCTCTTGCAGGGCAACCCTCGCGGGCTGACTCGCGCGGAGCTGGCGCGCCGGACGGGGGTCACGGTTCGGACCACCTACCGTGACGTGCGGGCGCTGGAGGCGATGAACGTTCCCGTCTACGAGGAGGGCGGGCGGATCCTCATCGATCCCAACTATTTCGTCGCCCCTGTGAAATTCACGCTGGGCGAGGCGATGGCCCTCCTCATCGGTGTCCGCCTGTGGTCGCGATACACGGATGAGGCCGACCCGGACGCCGCCGACGCGTTCAGCAAGCTGGCCGCCGTGCTCCCGGCACCGGTAGCCGAGTACGTGCACGCCACCGTCGCCCAAATGCTGAAACGCCCGGCCAACCCGGGCTACTCGCGTACCGTGCAAACCTTGGCCCTGGCGTGGGCCGGCCGCCGGGTGGCGCGCATCTGGTACCGGGCGGCCGAGGCCGACGCGCCGCCGCGGCTGATCGAGCCCTACTTTCTCGAGCCCTCCCAGATCGGCCACAGCCTCTACGTGGTGGCCCGGGATCGCGGCGTTGGCGAAATGCGCACGTTCAAGGTCGAGCGCATCGCTCGGGCGGAACTCACGGCCGACACCTATCAGATCCCACCCGACTTCGACATCAACACCTACCTGTCGCGGGCCTGGGGCATCTTCCATTCCGGTGAGCCCGTGGAAGTCCGCCTCCGCTTCTTTCCGCCTGCCGTGGCCCGCGTCACGGAGTCGACCTGGCATCCGTCCCAGCGCCTCCGTCCGCTGTCCGATGGAACGTTGGAAATGAGCGTGACCGTGGCGGGGACGGTCGAGATCACGCCCTGGATCCTTGGCTGGGGCGAGACCGTCGAGGTGTTGGAACCACCGGACCTGCGCCTGCGCATCGTCGAAATCGGCCGCGCTCTGGCGGAGCGCCACGCCGGTGTGGGCCGCGTCCAACCGGCCAACGGCGAGACCGGTGCCCGGCCCCCGGCCGTCGGGCGGGCCGTTACAGCTCGTAGCGGGCGTGCGCCGCGGCATAGCTAGGGTCATCGGCCCGGAACAGGTCCGCATCGACGCCCCGCCGGCGCGAGACGAAATAGGCCAGCCACTGCAGCGGAATCACGTTGAGGATGGGGGCCAGCGGCTCCGGGAGGGGCGGAGTGGCAAACGTCCACCCAGCCGCATCGAGAGCTGCGGCCGCTGAGCCAACTACCGCAAACGGCACGCCGATCGCGCTCAGGCCGGCCGCCACATCCTGGGTCCGCGCCAGGCTCGGCCCCGGCTCGGCGATCATTACGGCGCGGTCGGCCGCATCGATGCTGATCAGCGGTCCATGGAGGACGGCCTCGACCTCGTGCCCCTCGGCGAACACGAAGGATGCCTCGCGCAGCTTGAGCGCGCCCTCCAATGCGGTGGCGGTCGCCGGGCCGCCGCCGATGAAAAAGGTCCCGCGATCGAACCGAATCTGCTCTGCCTGGGCGGCGATCGGGTCGCGGCTGTCCTCCAGGACGGATTGCACGCGAGCGGGCAGCCCCTCCATCGCCTCGGCCCAAGCCGAGTGGAGATCGGGCGACGCGTGCGTCGCCAGCTGGGCCAGGCGCACCAGCGCCCCGACGTGACTGACGGTATGGACCGAGGAGCGCTCCTGCGGCACGGTCTGGACGACGCCGGCGCCCGTCAACGGCGAGCCCTGGCCGGTGATGGCGATCCAGCGGTCGGCCAGCCCGCTGACGTGTTGGAGGGCCCCCATGCTGAAGCGCTTGGTGCCGCGATGGCTGAGGACGATCAGGCCGTCCCCGGGACGGAGCGCCGGCGGGTACTGGCTGAACTCGAAGGCCGGGACCGCCCACGCCTCGTAGCCGGCTGCCCGAAAGAGGTGCTCCCCCACCATCGCGCCGTGGTAGCTGGTGCCGGTGCCAGCGATGAACAGCCGGCGCACGCCTTGCAGCCGGTTGGCAGCCGCCGCCACCGGCTCGGTGTCCGCCAGCAGGCGGGCCGCCTGCTCCCCCTGGCTCTCGATCGCCGCTCGCAGAAAGGCGCCTGGCTCCTTCACGGCGCCCGAACGTTAGCAGATCCAGCCAAATATTCGGTTGCGACGGATCCGTCACGATCCCGTGAGTGCATTGCGGTCGCCAGCGATCCGTGGGCCGCCTATCCTGAGCCCCGTGCAGCCCGAACCCTTCGATCCCAAAGTCATCGACGATCCGTCCGTGAGCCACGTCAGGGAACGCGTGCAGCGGGCCGCCCGGCAGCAGCCGCTACGTCCGGGTGCGCTCTGTCCCTCCTGCGGCGGTCACGCCTTCCGTCGGGCCGAACTGAAAGCGGGCACCCCGTGCCCCAAGTGCGGCCAGAAGCCATCTAGCATCGCCGCCTAGACAAGAGGGGGGCGATAGCGAACGGCCTTTGGGCCGAGGGGGGAGCGGCCGGTAGGCGCTGCTATCAAGCAGCGCCGGTGCGGGAGGTCAAGAGGAAGAGCCGTGGCGGCTCTTGACCTCCCGCAACATCGGCCAGCTGGGGGGATCTGCCCCCCAGTGAGTCTCTACGCGGCTTGGAGAATACGGGGCTCGAGATCCTCGGGGCGCAGGCAGGTGGAGAGAGCATGCGCGATGACTTCCGGATGCAGGTCGAGGCCTCGCTGGAACGGATGCACGCTCAATATCACCGGGATGGAGCGCCCGTCGAAGTGGTAGGCGAGCGTTTTGCCATGCAGCTGCTCGATCGGGCGCCAAGCCTTCCACCCGCTGATGGCACGCTGCCAGAAGTAGGCGGCCGTCGTCCCGCCCATGGCCACGATTGCCTGGGGGGCGACCCGTTTCACGATCGGCTCGAGGTGCCGGGTCACGCATTGGGTGAGCGCGGGGTCGGTGACCCGATCGGGATTCCCAGTCGGGCAGCGGACTGCCCAGGTGTGGAAGGCAAAATCCAGGGCGTCGCGCTTCGCGTGCGGCAGGCTTAATCGCTCCCGCAATCCGGCGAAGACTCTCTGGCTGAACTGGAAATAGGGCTGGACCACTTCCCACCGGAACTGGTGTTCCAGGTTCGACTCGCGCTCCAGCCAGGCTTCGAAGGCGGCGTCGGAGGCGCTTTCCGGATCAATGGGGCTGGGACTGAGGAAGAGCAGGGGACCGTGCGGGTTGCCGAAGCCGAGCTGCGGGCGGCGATCGAGCCTGGCCAGCTGCTGGCACGGGCTCTGGGCACCCTTGGCCGCTTCGGTGGCCGCGCACTCGTGGAGAAGCTGCAGGGGTTGGGATCCGAAGAATTGGAGGTGTTGGGGGGCTCTGCTCATGCTAGGTGGTTCGACGCACCCGGCGACCCCATCCTTGCGCTGGCGCGGTCGGTCCGTACGATTGGAGCATGCCCAGACCCGGCGCAGCCGCATCCCCGCCACCGCCCCAGGTGCCGGGCATCGACGTCGTCGAAGCCCGGCGCCGGCTCCAGGGAGAGCGGCCTCCGTACGTCCTCGACGTTCGCGAGCCCTGGGAGTACCTGGCCGGCCATCTTCCCGGCGCCGTCCTGGTGCCGCTGGGCGAACTCGACCGCCGCCTCGCCGAAGTACCGAGAGACCGGCCGGTGCTGGCGGTCTGCCACAGCGGCAGCCGAAGCTGGACGGCCGCGGCCTTTCTCCTGGCGTCCGGTTATCCGGACGTCACCAACGTCGATGGCGGAACCGCCGCCTGGATAGAGAAGGGGTATCCCACAGACCGGTAGACGATCCCGGCCCGCTGCGCCCGGCCCTGGTGCGGCTGGTTAGCTCCCGACCTTTAGCTGGGTGGCGTCGAAGATCAGTACCCGGCCGGCCACCACGCTGCTGGCCAGGCCCTTCCAGGCCTCGGGGTCCACTACCCAGGCGCGGGCCACGACGATGTCCGGGCCCTCGAGGATCATCCGGGTTCCGTTGCTGGAAACCTCCACTGGGGAGAGTTGCAGCGCCTTGACTTTCTCGATGGCAAGACCCTCTGCCAGGATCGTTCGCTCAATTTCCACCCGTGCCACTTACGTGAGCCCCAATATGCCGGATTCGGCACCCAACCGCAACCAAGGGCCTCGGCCGTGACAGGCAGCTGTCACGACGCCCTGCTTGACTTTCGCCATGCGTCACGACAGGATGGACCGCAATACCGGTCCCGCCCACGTCTTGAAGGAGTCGCAGTGAACGTCATAGATCTGGTCCTGCTGGGCGTCGCCCTGGGCGCGGTGGGCCTGGCTCTCGGGTTGCTGGCTCGTGGCCGGCGGAGCACCCCGCCCGACTCCCTTCTGCGGTCGCTGGCCGACCTCGGTGGGGTGAAGGCCCAGATGGATGCCCTCACAGCCCAGCAAGTTGGGCTGACCCAGACGCTGGGCGGGCTGCAGACGGCGCTGCAGGGCGTGGAGACCCGGATCGTGCAGAGCTCGGCCGGCGTGCAGGAAACGCTGGGACGGCAAGTGCAGGAAGCGCGGGTCGCGGTCGAACGGCTAAAGGCCGACGCCATGGCCCGTCAGCGCCTCGAGGAAGAGATCCAGGCATCCTCGCGGCGAATCGAGACGGTGTTGCTGGGCAGTCGCACCCGGGGCGCCGCCGGCGAGAACATCCTGCACGACGCGTTCAAGCAGTTTCCACCGGGCATGATCGACATGAATTTCCGGGTCAACGGGAAGGTCGTCGAGTACGCGCTCGTGCTCGCCAACGGAAAGCGGCTGCCCATCGACAGCAAGTGGCCGCTGCCCGAGCTCCTGGACCGGCTGGCTCAGGGGGACCATCCCGATGAGGCCGGCGCAGCAATCTCCGATGAGGTCGAGCGGGTGTTGAAGAATAAGATCCGGGAAGTCCGCCAGTACATCGACCCGTCCGTGACCCTGCCGTGGGCGATCGCGGCGGTCCCGGATCCCGTGTTCCAGGCGTGCCGGCGGGCCCACATCGAGGCCCACCGCGAGGGGGTGGTGCTGATGCCGTACAGCATGGCGGTGCCATTCATCCTGGCCCTGTTCCGCCTGCATCTGCAGAACTTAAGGACCGTCGATATCGAGAACCTGGAAGGGTATCTGCAGCAAATCGAAGACGGAATCACCACCCTGGATCGCTCGCTGGAGAACAGCATCTCCCGGGGCAGCACCATGATCCAGAACGCTTACACCGATTCCAAGCGAACCTTGGGCCAGATGCGCGGGGCCGTCGCCGCCCTGCGGTCGGTCCCGGACGCCAGCCTGGTGGTCGAGCACGACCAGGCCGACCTGCTGCCCATCCAGGCCGACGGTCCCGGGAATGGCGCCGGCCGACCCCGCCTCGTTTCTTAGCCCGCCCCGCGCCCAAGATGCGAGTTCGACTCGGTGGATCCGGGCTTAGCCTAAAACGTCTGGAAGTGGGCCAGGCGAGCCGCCAGCAGCAGCAGGACGATGGCGCCGACCACGATCAGCATGGTTTTCTGGTCAATCATCGTCCCGGCTTTTACGGTCAGCATCTCGTCCGCCGTCGACGACAGGTCGCCATTGCTGGCCTGCAGGATATAGGTGCCGTCCTCGAGATCGGCCGGGACCTGGACCATGAGGTGGTTGGTGTCCGGGGCCTCAATGGTCGTGGCCGCACGACCGCCGATCACCACCCGGGTCGTGGTGGCCAGGTTCTGGCCGATGAGGACGATGTTTGGCTGGACCTTGAGGTTGATCGTGGCGGGGCTGACCATGAAGACCTTCGGGGTCTTCCGCGGGGTGGCCGCGGTGGGGTGATCGACGGCGGCAGCCGAGGTCACCGTGCACGCCAGGGCGAACCCCAGGAGCATGGTGGCCGCCAGCAGACGTCGTCCGACCTTCATCTTGTGAAAAGCTTCCTCAAATTGGATAACGGTGCCCCGGTCGGCCCTGATAGTGGCTGTGGTCCCAATGACCTACGGTGCCGTCCGTATGGCCTCAGCGGGGGCGTAATGCCCCTCGTTACAAAGAGGCCTCCGCTGCGTGCGGAGGCCTCTTTCTGATTGGCTCTTGGCTAGCGGCTGGAGCCGCCGCCGGGCCAGGTCTGTTCTGGCGGTCGCTCGCCGATCTTCACCCGTTCGGATCCTGGGAACGACCCGGCGTTTTCACTCCCAAACGGGGATTCCGCGGGTCGGGCCACCGGCCGCTGGGTCGGAGCTGGCGACGGCGCCGGGCTGGCGGCCGGCCGGGGAGCCGGAGCCGGCCGAGGCGGGGCCGGTGCCGGCCGGAATGCGGCCGGTGCGGGAGCCGGAGCCGGCTTGGGGGCGACGAAGGCCGGCTTGGCAGCGGCCACGGCCGCCTTGGGCGCGGCCGCCTTGGCGACAGCCGGTCGCCGGGCGGTCGCCTTCTTTGCCGACCGCTTGGCCGTGCTCTTCTTGGCCGTGGTCTTCTTGGCCGTGGCCTTCCTGGCGGTGCTGCGCTTGGCCGTGCTCTTCTTGGCCTTGCCCCCCGATCGCCGGGCGGACGCTTTCTTGGGCGCCGCCTTCTTCGCGGACTTCTTCTTCTTCGCCGGCATTCCTAAGACCCTCCTTGTTGCGAGTTCACCACTCGCCCGCTGGGATTTTCGTGTCACAAGGCACGAATGATGTCGACCTACGCTGCGTGTTATAGCATCGCGTCCCGGCAAAGACAAGGTGCGGGTGGGGCCGCGCCTGCTGGCGTTACATGCCCAGTACGGCGCTGGTCCCAGGCCGTGGATCGCCGGCGCCGCACAAGGTGCCGTCAGCCTCGAGCGTGACCAGCTGGGCTGCGCCGCCGGCCGCCCAGCCGCCCATCATGCTGGCGGCGTGGCCTCGCGCCTGGAGCTCGGTCAGGACGTCGGCGCCGACCCGGGCCTCCAGATTCAGGCTGGTGTCGGACCAGTCGGTCTGTGATCCCATCGTCCAGCGCGGCGCGTCGACGGCTGCCTGCGCGCCGGCCTGGAAATCGACCAGCTGGCTGATCAGCTGCAGGTTGGTCTGGATCTGCCAAAAAGCGCCTGGGGTTCCGCCCACCGCGCGCGGCTGCTCTTCCTGGAAGAGCAGCCACGAGTTCAGGGTGTGGATCGGTCGCTTGCCTGGGGCGAGGCTGTTGGGGCTGTCCGGCTCCAGCGAGAACCCCGCCATCCGATTGTTCAGGAGAATGCCGGTGTCCCCGGCCATCACACCGCTGCCGCTGTACAGGCTGTGAATGTAGGAAACGATGGTCCGGTCCCCGTCGACGACGCAGAGGTAGGTGGTATCGGGGGGCCCTGCCGGCGCGGGCGCCAGCATGGCTGCTCGCCGGCGGTCCAGCCGCTGCGCCTGCAGTCGGGCTCGAGTGGCGGAGAGCAGGGACGCGATCGGCACCTGCTCGAAACGAGGGTCGCCGAGGCGACCCAGGCGGTCGGCCAGGGCCAGCTTGAACGCCTCCACCTGCAGGTGGATCGTTTCGGGGCTGGCTGGGGCCAGGTGGGGCAGGTCGAAGTGCTCCAGGATCATCAGTGCCAGCAGGACCACGATGCCCTGGGAGACGGGCGGCTGCTCGTAAACGGTCCACCCGCGGTAGGTGGCCCGCAATGGTTCGAGCACGACGGTGCGGTGTTCGGTCAGGTCCTGGGCGGTGAAAAAACCGCCGCCCTGGTCCGACGCCGCCACCAGCGCCGCCGCGATCTCGCCCCGGTAGAAATCATCCGGCCCGGCCGTCTGCAGGCGGCGCAACGTTCGGCCGAGCGCCGGCTGCCGGAGCCGGTATCCCGGCTGGGGCGCGGACCCGCCGGGTAGGAAGATGGCGGCCGTCTCCGGGGTAAACGCGGCAGCCATCTCCTCGATGCTGCGGGACTGCCGGGCGGTGAGCGGAAAGCCGTCTTCGGCGTAGGCAATGGCGGGTTCCAAGAGCTGGGCCAGTGAACGGCTGCCGAAGCGTTCCAGGGCCACCCGCCAGGCGTCGACCAAGCCGGGGACCGTGGATGCCCACCAGCCGGTCTCCGGAATCGCGCCGCGGGCCGCAAAGGCATCCAGCCGGGCCGCGGCGGGGGCAGCCCCGCTGCCGTTGATGGCGGTGACCTGACCGGTCTCCCCCGACCGGACCAGGAGGAACCCGTCGCCGCCCAGCTGGCCGCTCCAGGGCTCGGTCACGGTGAGGACGGCTCCGGCCGCAACCGCGGCATCCACGGCATTGCCGCCTCGCCTGAGGACGTCCAGGCCGGCTGAGCTGGCCAGCACATTGACGCTGGCGATCATGGCGGTCGGGGCCCGCCGGGGTTCTTGCGCCGGCCAGGAGCCCTCCGAACTCAATGGCGCTCGAGCCAGGCGAGGACGGTGCGGTTGACCTGGTCTCGCTCCAGGTCGACGGTGATGGTGTGCCCTGAGAGCTCGAACCAGATGAGCTGCTTATCAGCGGAGCCGAGTCGTTCCAGGATGTAGGGAGCATTCTGGACGGGCACGGTGCGGTCGCGACGACCGTGCAGGAGCAGGGTGGGTACCCGGATCGAAGGCAGTTCCTTCTGCACCACCCGGAGGAAGTGCATCAGGCTCTCGATGCAGACCGAGGGCCGGCGGGCATAGCTATGCAGGGCCAGCAGTCGGGACGGGTCTCCCAGGTCGCAGTCAGCCGATGGAACGTGCCAGGGCAGCACGTATTTGAGCCACCGGATGATCCACAGCCGCCGGTCCGGGAAGAGCCGAGGATTTCCCATCGCCCCCATGGGTACGATGCCCCGGATGTCCGGGTTGTTGGCCGCCAGGTGAAGGGCCATGGTGCCGCCCAGCGATTGGCCGGCCACGAAGACCTCGCGACAGTCCTGGCGGAGCCGGTCGAGCGCGTGCTGGGCGGACCGCGCCCAATCCGTCCAGCGGGTCCGGGCCATGGCCTCGGGGGTCTCGCCATGGCCGGCCATCACCGGACCCAGGGCATCGTACCCGTGGACGGCCAGGAACTCACCCAGCTCGCGGACCTCGGGAGGAGTGCCGGCGAAGCCGTGAAGGAGCAGGCAGCCGCGACTCCCGCCCCGAAGCCGGAATGGCCGGATCGCCTCGGCGTCCGTGGGCGTATTCCAGATCGTTCCGGGCGGGCTGAGGGACCGCACGTTCGGCAGTGTACCGTCCGCAAGTTCACCCCGGAGCCCGGGTTATACGACGCGGGGGTTATCACTGTGGCAATTGTCGGCTGGATTATCGCGCTCGCCCTGGGGATCGGCCTGGCCCTGTTCGCGGTCCAGAACCAGGGGAGCGTGCCCATCAGCTTCTGGGGCGTGCCGTCCCAGGTCCTGCCCGTCTGGTCGCTGGTGCTGGCTTCCGCCGCCGTGGGGGCGCTGATGGTCGGGATCATCGCGATGATCGGCCGGCTGCGTCTGTATCTCGGTGGCCGCCACAACCGGAAGGTGCTCACCGAACACAAGCGGATGATCGTGGAGCGCGATAACCGCATCCACGAGCTGGAGCAGGAAATCTTCCGTCTGCGCGGAGCGGCCTGACGCCCCGATGGAACTCAAGGTCTGCCCGCTCTGCGGGTACCGCTACAACGCGCCCGAAAACCAGTACTGCGGCAAGTGCAAGGGCTGGATGGGGGCAGGGGCCGCCCCGGCTGGGGGCGCGGTCGCCGTCGCCGGACCACCCCGCTCGGGCCTGATCCCGCGCACCCTCCCGGAGCTGGCCTGCTACCTGCCGGTGCCCCTGCTGGCGCTCTGGAACGGGCCCAATCCGTTCGGTGCCGCCTTCGGCCTGTTAATGGCCAGCCTGCTGCTGAAGGGGGTCCGGGTGGAGATGAACCGCTTCTCCAAGGGCCTCCTGTTGGGCATCATTGTGGGCGGCATCTTCTTCGTCTACTTGATCTTCCTGCTGATCTTCGGCTGGATTTACTTCGTCGTCGAGCCGCTGCTCGAGCCAGTGATCAAGCTGGTCAAGCATTAGGGCTGGCGCGGTTAGCCAGCCGATCGGTTCGGTTCAGTTGCCCCGGCGGCGGTGCGGGTGCCGGCCGAGCTGGGTGTCAGCCAGTTGAGCGCGTTCAGGTACGCCCGCACGCCGGCCTCCACCACGTCCACCGACACGGCACGACCCACGACCACCTGGGTGCCGTAGCTCAGGGTGACGACCGCCTCGCCGAGTGCATCGCTCCCCCGGGTGGCGGCCGCCAGGCTGAAGTCTTCCAGCTCGGGGGCGATGCCGGTGACCTCCTGGACTGCCTTGAAGCAGGCATCCAGCGGCCCGGCCCCAGAGGCCCTCGCGCTCTGGCGGGTGCCCTCCACCAGGACTGTCACCGAAGCGGTGCACGGAAGGCCGCTCTGCAGGTGGGTGTCGATCTCGTCCAGGGCATAGCGGCCGGGCGTGGTCCGACCCTGGGCCTCGTCGGCGGCGAGCCGGATGTCTTCCGGGTACAGGACGCGCTTGCGCTCGGCCAGGTTGAGGACGAGCGAGTACGCGGCGCTGAGGCCGGCCTCATCGAGGGTGATGCCCATTTCGGTGAGCTCGTCGGCGAGCCGCCGGCGGCCGCCCTCCGTCCCGACCTGGCCCGACTTCGGATCGTATCCCAGGTCGACTGGATCGATGAACGACGGCGCCAGGGACTTCGGCCGCCGGGGCGGACTCAAGGTTGCCCTCGGGAATGCGCTCCGGACCTCTTCCACCCAGCGCTCCCAGCCGGAATAATCCATGGTCGCCAGCATGGCCATGTAGGCGTCGAAGCGCAGCAGGAGGGCGCTGGG
>DASPZT010000094.1:0-4102 GCA_035636135.1 Candidatus Limnocylindria bacterium
GCAGCTGCCGCCCTGGTCGCGGTGGCGAACCCTTCCCACTCTGTGTTTCCCGGCTCGCATACATGCACGTGCGAGTCGACCAGCCCTGGCATGAGCACCACGTCCGGGCCTAGCTCGAGCACGTCCCGGCCGCTAAGCCTGCTGCTGCTCAGCGGCTCCACCGCGATGATCCGGGTGCCGGTGACCCCTACCGCAAGCGGGCGCTCCGCGTCACCCGGGCTGCCGGTGACAGCGCGGGCGGCCCGGATGAGCAAATCGGCGGTCATAGCTGTTAAGGAGCAGAGCTGGTGCTGGCCTGTTCGGCGATCGCCGAGTACCCGAGCAGCTCCTTTGCCTGGTGCTTCTTTGACACCGCCGCGACAATGCCGGCGAGGGCGACATAGACGACCGCGCCGGTCACCCACGCCTGCAAGGCAGGGAAACCGATGTAGGTCTTCCCGAAACCCGCCGTGCCAGGAACAAGGCCGCCAGTGAAAGCACCCACCGCGGTGCCGGCCAGCAACGCGATGATCGCCGGCCAGTTGGCGAACGCAAGCTCAGACCACGTTGCCACCCGGTACAGCGGCCGGCGCAGGCCGAACAAACGGGGCAGCACGAAGACATCCATCGCCATGATGGTGCTGGCCACCGGCACGGTGACCGCGCCGATCCCAGTAACGATGTTAAAAGTCTTCGTCAGGCTCGGCAGGATGTAGGTGAGCCCGGCCGCAGCCAGCCCCAGACCGACCACGGTGTACTGACGGCGCCAGCGCGGGATCCGCGACAGCAGGTTCTGCGCGCCGTTGATGGCGATGTAGAGGTTGCCGTCCTGGACAGCCCACTGGTTGACCAGCAGCACGATCATCATCAGGCCGCTCAGCCCGAACAGGGTAAAGCTGGCGAAGTACTTGATAGCCGGTGCGAAGTTCGGCTGGTTCGACAGCGTGGCGATCATGTACCCCATGATCGGAAAGAGGAACGCGCCCAGTGCGTAGGGGATCGCCAGGGCCGGGATGTTCCACCACGAGGCCCGCCCTGGCTTGGAGTACCGGAAGATATCTGGCTCGTTACCCCAGGTGGACAGCCCGACCATGGCACCGACGACCAGGAAGAACGATGTAGGTGACGCGTGTGGCACCGCTGCGAGCTGGTGGGGGGAAACCGTCACGAATGACTTGATGGTGGCGTAGAGGCCCCAGGCCACGACGACCGGCACCGCCACGTACTGGGCGAACCGCTGCAGGCCGGTAAACCCGAAGTAGTTGTTCACAATCATCACGAAGGCGAGGATTGCCGTCACCAAAGCCACAGCCGGGATGGTCCCTATCAGCGCCTGCCCCAGGGTTACCACGAACAAGACCGTGAACAGGTAAAAACCCATGCCGTCGATGACCAGCAGCAGCGAGACAAGAGCGCTGCCCAGCGTCCCGAAGATGCCGCGGGTAGTCACAGCGTGCGTCTGGCCCACGACCGCTCCTACATTCGCCGAACCGATGCAGTACACAGTCATGGATACCGCGGCTACCGCCATGGCCTCCGCAAGCCTTCCGAGGGTCATTCCCTGGAAGCGGGCGTTGTAGCCAACGAGGACGGCGCCGAAGACCAGCTGCATCGAACCGAATGTCAGCAGCATCCGGAAGTTCGACCGCCGGGCACGCAGCGGCACAACACTCTCTGTGTAGTCGGCGACCGCCGTTTCCACCCAGGAAGCAGCTTCCTGGTCCGCGGGGGACGGCTGTTCGCTCCCCAGTCTCTGCTCGGTCATGGACGTGACTCCCATCTCTCATGGGGCGCCGAGAGGCGCGACTGCTGCTCGCCCCTGACTACCTTGGGCACATCCTCCATAAGCCGGACCGTGTAGGGGTTCTCGGGTCGCTCGAAGACGCGCTTGACGGGGCCGCTCTCGACAACCTTCCCTTCGGACAGCACGGTCACCGTTTGGGCGATGGAGCGGACCAGGGCCAGGTTGTGGGTGATGAACAGGAGGGACAGGTGCCGCTCGGCCTGCAGGTGCCGCAGGAGCTCGACGATCGTCGCCTGCACGGACACGTCGAGGGCGGAGGTGATCTCGTCGCAGACCAGAAGGTCAGGGGAGACCACCAGGGCACGGGCGATGGCGACCCGCTGGCGCTCGCCCCCCGAGAGCTGGTCGGGGTAGCGGGACCAGAAACCGGGACTGAGGGCGACGTCGGACAGCACGCGGGTGACGCGCTCGTCCCGCTCGGAGCGGGACAAGGACGGGTAGAAGTGGTGCAGGGGCTTCTCGATGATCTGGCCGATCGTCTTTCGGGGATTGAGGGCGGTGTAGGGGTTCTGGAAGATGTACTGGATGGCCTGGAGGACCTGAGGCCGGCGCTGCTGGGCGGACCGGGGGAGGTCCTGGCCCCGGAACTGCACCTGGCCTGACCACGAGGTGTGGAGGCCGACCACGCAGCGGGCGAGGGTGGTCTTGCCCGAGCCCGACTCGCCGACCAAGGCGACGCATTGGTCGCGGCCGACGGTGAGGGTGACGTCGGAGAGCACCTCGGTGTTTCCGTAGCGGGCGGACAGCCCCGACACGCGCAGCTGGGTGTCCCGGTCTTCTAGGCGGGATGCTGAGATCTCCAGAGGTTCGCGGATGTCGGGACCAGTGGTCAGCTCGGTCCGCAGGCAGCGCACCAGGTGGCCGCCTGGCAGGGATACGACCGGGACGGGGCCGTCGCTGCAGGCGGGCGCAGCCAGCGGGCAGCGGGGGGCAAAGTCGCACCCCCGCGGCCGGCGGGTCGGATGGGGCGGCTGGCCCTCGATCCCCTCAAGGACCTCAGAACGATCCGGGGACGGGATGGCCCGCAGGAGCCTCCTGGTGTAGGGATGGGCGGGACGACCGAACACCGCGGCAGTGGTCCCGCTCTCGATCACTTTGCCGGCGTACATCACGGTCAGGGTGTTGGCGAGGCTGCCGACGACGGCGAGGTCGTGTGAGATGTAAACGGCCGCCACGCCGTAGGCGCTGCAGAGACGGCGCACGGTGTCGAGCACATGGCGCTGCGTCGTCACGTCCAGGGCAGTCGTCGGCTCGTCCAGCACGATCACGCTCGGCCGCAGGGCGAACGCCATGGCGAGGACGACCCGCTGCTGCTGGCCGCCCGACAGCTGATGTGGGTACGCCCTGAGTAGCCGGGGGGTTGTTCCGAGGCCGACCTCCTCGAGAGTCTGCTGCAGCCTCGCCTTCGGGTCGCCGAGGCCCTTGGCCGCCGCCACCTGGCGGTGGGCCTGCAGTACCTCTTTCAGCTGCGTCCCGATCCGGAGCGTCGGATTGAGCGCCGACGCCGGGTCTTGGGGGATGTAGACCACCTCGGCGCCGCGCAAGCGCTGGAGCTGCTGCTCCGACGCCTTCACCATGTCGTTGTCCCCGACCAGTACTCTCCCGGCCGCCACCTCGAGGCCGCGACGGACGTGGCCGAGGAGGGCAAGGGCCACGGTGGTCTTTCCCGACCCCGACTCCCCCACCAGGCCGAGCAGTTCGCCGGAGCGGACCTGGAAGGACACACCGTCGACCACGTCGACCGAGCTCCCGGCCAGGACGATGCGCAGGCCCTGCACCTCGACCCTGACGTCGCCGGGCGGGGTCACGGCTCCTCGCCCGCGACGAGCGCCGGCCGGGCACCCGTCTCTGCCTCGCGGTCGATCCCGATGGTCACCCTGGCTACGGAATCTGTGTACGTGCTGGCGCCGATAGTGAGCAGGGCGATCAGGATGGCCGGGACCACCACCGCCCACGGGTTGAGCACCAGCCCTTGACGGTTCTCGTTGATCATGATGCCCCAGTTCGGCGATGGCGGTGGCTGGCCGAACCCCAGGAAGGACAACCCGGCGATGATGACTATGGAGTAGGTGAGCCGCAGCCCGATCTCCACCATGAGCGGGCTGACCAGATTGGGCAGGATCTCCTCGGCCATGATCCGCCGGCGCTTCACGCCGAGCAGTTCGGTGGCCTTCACGAAGTCCCTTTCGGAGACGTCCAGGGTCGCCGCGCGCATCACGCGGGCGACCTGCGGTGCGTGTGAGAGGCCCACGGCCAGGATGACCAGCCACAGCTTCGGGCCGATGATGGACACCAGCAGCAGCGCGAACACCAGCTGGG
>DASPZT010000095.1:0-4111 GCA_035636135.1 Candidatus Limnocylindria bacterium
GCCAGATCCGCAGCGAGGGGATCCGGGCGATGGTCATCGACTCCACCCGTGACCACCGGCAGCGGGGCCGCGAGGGGGTGGGCCGGGTGGCCAGCCTGTACGGCGCCTATGCGTTCAACGTCTGTGGCGACCTGGCGGAGCGGCTGGGCGGTCATTACTACGGCCTGTACGACCTCTCGCAGCGCTCGATCATGGACAGCATCGAACGCGAGATGTCGAGGACGAGCACGGCATGATGGAACGCCAGGTCTATCCCTTCTCGGCCATCGTCGGCCAGGACAAGATGAAGCTGGCCCTGCTCTTGAACGCCATCCATCCCGCCATCGGCGGCGTGCTCATCCGAGGGGAAAAGGGCACCGGGAAGTCCACCGCGGTGCGGGCCCTGGCCAGGCTGCTGCCTCAGCTGGCCGTGGTGTCGGACTGCGTCTACCACTGTGACCCGGACGCGCTCGACACCCTCTGCCCGGATTGCCGCGAGCGGCTTTCGCGGGGCGAGACGCTGCCCCGGTCCCGCCGGAGGATGCGGGTGGTGGAGCTTCCCATCAACGCGTCGGAGGACCGGGTGGTGGGGGCCATCGACATTGAGGCGGCGATCAAGACCGGGGAGCGCCGCTTCGAGCCCGGGGTGCTGGCCGAGGCCAATCGCAACATCCTCTACGTGGATGAGGTGAATCTGCTGGACGACCACCTGGTGGACGTGCTGCTGGATGCGGCGGCCATGGGCACCAACGTGGTGGAGCGGGAGGGCGTCTCCGTCTGGCACCCGGCCCGCTTCATCCTGATCGGAACCATGAACCCGGAGGAGGGCGACCTGCGGCCGCAGCTGCTCGACCGCTTCGGCCTGACGGTCGATGTGGAGGGGATCAAGGAGATCCCCCAGCGGGTGGAGATCGTCGAGCGTCGCGAACTCTGGGAGGCCGATCCGGTGGGCTTCGGCGAGCGCTTCCGGGAAGAGGATGCCGCCATCGGCCGCCGGATCGCCGAGGCGATCGTGCGTTTCCCCAGGGTGGAGGTTCCGGGAGCCATTCTGCGGGCCATCGCTGAGCTGAACGTGCGTCTGCAGGTCGACGGCCATCGGGCAGACCTGGTGGCTCGCAAAGCGGCCCAGGCCCTGGCCGCCTACGAGGGCACGCCCCAGGTCGGGGTGGACGAGGTCAAGCAGGTGGCGGACATGGTGCTCGCCCACCGGGTCAAGGGGGCGGGCCAGCGAGACTTCGCCGACCTGGGAAGAACGCTGACCAACCTGGCCCGGGTGTCGCCCAGTTAGGTCGTCAGTCCACTAGAGTGCCCACTCCGACCAGGCTCATTCGCGCCATTTCCGTGATCGCCCACATCGATCACGGCAAGACCACGCTGTCCGACCGGTTGCTGGAGTTCACCGGGACGGTCGCCAAGCGTGACATGGTGGAGCAGGTGCTGGACTCGCTGGACCTGGAACGGGAACGCGGCATCACCATCAAGGCCCAGGCGGTGCGCATGCTCTATCAGGCCTCCGATGGCGAGACCTACCAGATCAACTTGATCGACACCCCGGGCCACGTGGACTTCTCCTACGAGGTGTCGCGGGCGCTGGCGGCCTGCGACGGCGCCATCCTGGTGGTCGACGCCTCGCAGGGAGTGGAAGCCCAGACCATCGCCAACGCCCACCAGGCGCTGGAGCATCACCTGGCCATCATCCCGGTGATCAACAAGATTGACCTGCAGCAGGCCAACCCGGAGCTGGTCCGCGAAGAGATCGAGCGGGTGATCGGCGTGCCCGGCAGCTCGGCCATCCTGGCCAGCGCCCGCCAGGGCATCGGGACCAGGGAGATCCTGGAAGCCGTGGTCCGCGACGTGCCGCCGCCCACTGGCGATCCCGAGGGCCCGTTGCAGGCCCTCGTCTTCGACGCCAAGTTCGATTCGTACCGCGGGGTCGTGGTCTACGTCCGCGTCATCCAGGGTACCCTCCGGGCCGGGATGCGGATCCTCATGATGCAAACCGAGAAGACGTTCGAAGTGGATGAGGTCGGCATCTTCCGACCGGAACGGGAGCCGATCGACGAGCTGTCGGCGGGCGAGGTGGGCTACATCATCGCCAACATCCGCAACGTCCGCGACTCGCGGGTGGGGGACACGGTGACGGATGCGGCTCGGCCGGCGGCGGCCCCCCTGCCCGGCTACAAGCACGTCACCCCCATGGTGTTCGCCGGACTCTTCCCCATCGACAGTGAGCAGTATCCTGCGCTCAAGGAAGCGCTGGAACGGCTGCAGCTCAATGACGCGGCCCTCGTGTACGAACCCGAGACCTCGGCCGCGCTGGGGTTCGGATTCCGATGCGGCTTCCTGGGCCTGCTGCACATGGACATCGTGCAGGAACGGCTCGAACGCGAGTTCAATCTCAGCCTGCTGACCACCGCTCCCACCGTCGAGTACCGGGTCCGGCTGCGGACCGGTGAGGAGCTCGCGGTCGACAACCCAGACCATCTGCCCAATCCGTCATCCATCGAGGCCATCAGCGAGCCGATGGTGCTGGCGACCATCGTCACTCCGAGCACCTACGTCGGCAACATGATGGAGCTCAGCCAGGAGCGGCGCGGCCAGTTCCTGAACATGGAGTATCAGCCCGGCGACCGCGTGTTGATCACCTACCGCATCCCGCTGGGCGAGATCATCCACGACTACTACGACCAGCTGAAGTCGCGCAGCAAGGGATACGCCTCGCTTGACTACGAGTTGGTCGGCTTCGAGGAAGGGGAGCTGGTGAAGCTCGACGTGCTGGTGGCGGGGTCGCCGGTGGATGCCCTGTCCATGATCGTGCATCGGGACAAGGCGCAGCAGCAGGGCCGCCGGCTGGCCGAGAAGCTCAAGGCCCTCATTCCCCGCCAGCTCTTCGAGGTGCCCATTCAGGCCGCCATTGGGGGCAAGGTGGTGGCCCGGGAGACGGTGCCCGCCATGCGCAAGGACGTGCTGGCCAAGTGCTACGGCGGCGACGTGACCCGCAAGCGAAAGCTGCTGGAAAAGCAGAAGGAAGGTAAGAAGCGGATGAAGCGGGTGGGCAACGTCGAGATCCCGCAGGAGGCCTTCATGGCCGTCCTAAGCCTGGACAAGTGATGGAACGCATCCACAGCCTCTACCTGCACATTCCCTTCTGCACCTGGGTCTGCAAGTATTGCGACTTCACCGCCTACCCGGTGCTGCAGGGCATGATCCCGCCCTACGTCGATGCCCTGGCGATGGAGATCGCTCAGGCACCGCGGCGGTATCCCATCGGACCGCTGCGAACCGTCTTCATCGGCGGCGGGACGCCCAGCCTGCTCACGCCCGAGCAGCTGGCCCGCATCTTCGACACCATCCGGGGCACCATCGGTATCGCCACGGACGCGGAGATCACCATCGAGGCCAATCCCAGCAACATCACGCCGGCCTACGCCGAGGCCTGGCGCGCGGCCGGGGTGACCCGGCTGAGCATCGGCGTCCAGAGCCTGGAGCCGGCCGCGCTGCGGTTCCTGGAGCGGCTGCATAGCGGCGAGGAGGCCCTCCAGGCGGTTCGCGTGGCGAGGGAGGCCGGATTCGACAACATCGGGTGCGATCTCCTGTATGGCATCCCGGGGGTGGGCACCGCGGAGTGGCTGGAAAGCCTGGATAGGGTGCTGGCGGAGCAGCCGGCGCACGTCTCCGCCTACGAGCTGACCGTCGAGTCGGGCACGCGGCTGGCCCAGGAAGTCCGATCTGGGGCGGTGGTGATGCCGGACGCCGACGATCAGCTGGAGCAGTACTGGGCTGCCAACCGCCGGCTGGCCGATGCCGGCTTCGTGCACTACGAGATCTCCAACTGGGCCAGGCCAAGCTTCGAGAGCCGGCACAACCTCACCTACTGGGAATACCGGCCGTATCTCGGTTGCGGGGTGGGCGCCCATTCGCTGCTCCGCCATGACGACGGCAGCAGCGAGCGGTTCTGGAACATCAAGGGGGTCAAGGCATACATCGACGCCGTTAAAGAACGGACGAACCCGGTTGCGGATCGGGAGACCCTGTCGGCGGACGGCGCCGCCGGCGAGGCTGCGATGATCGGCGTTCGCCTGTTGCAGGGGACCCGGGCGGCCGACCCCTTCCCGGCTGAGCGGGATCGCCT
>DASPZT010000096.1:0-2475 GCA_035636135.1 Candidatus Limnocylindria bacterium
CCAACCCACTCAGAGGCCGGGTCTCCCCTGGGCCGGCCTCACCCCCAAGTCATCCGTGAAGAGGGTAGAAAGGAGGAACCGATGCGACGGCGATGGTGGATTCTCAGTGCCGTAGTTCTCTCGGCCGCGCTCTCCGGGCAGGGGGCGTTCGCGTCGACCGGTTTCACGACCCAGGTCTCGCCGGCCGGCCAGACCAACGCGACCGAACCCTCGGTGGCGGTCGACCGCTCGGACGGCACCGTCTGGGTGGCCTGGCAGGCCAGTGGTCGCCACGTGGCGCGCTCCGACGACGGTGGCCGGAACTTCGTGCAGACGCCGATCAACAGCGTCTTCGGCAACGACATCGGGGATGTCGACATCCGGGTGGGCGGACCAACGCCCTGCCATATTCCTAGCACGGAACTGTCCGGTATCAAGTGCCTTCCGGGTACGCACCGCGTCTACGTCACCTCGATAGAGGAGACACCGCTGCCTCTGCAGGTGCACGTGTTCTACACGGACGACCGGGGTGCCAGCTGGACAGGAAACCAGATCGCCGTAGTCAACCCCTCGTTCGTCGACCGCCCCTGGCTCGCGGTCTTTCCTGGTTCGGGCGCAGGGCAGGATAAGGTCTACATCGGCTACCACGACTTCTCCGTCAGCCAGATTTGGGTCACCGCGTCCACTGATGGGGGTAACTCGTTCGGCCCGTCCATCGATGTCATCCAGGACCATACGATCGAAGCAAATTCAGCTTGCAACACAGTCCCGAGTGACATGGAAGTCGACCCGAGCACTGGAGACGTCTACATCCAGTGGATCACTGCCGATCCAGTGCAAAACCTGCAGGGTTGCAACATCACGCAGGATCAGCAATTTCACAAGGTATACGTTGCGCACTCGACCGGGGCGCTCGGCCTGGGTACTGCCGCCGTGGCGGCACTCTGGGACGACCATTTAGTCTTCGATGGAGGGAGGGCCACCAACACCGACGAGATCTTCGCGACGCTGGCGGTGGACGCCGGGGGCAACGTCTATTCGGTATTTCCAGACAACCTGCGGGGCTCGCTCAATTTCGACATCTGGTTCTCCCACTCGAGTAACAAGGCAAAGACCTGGTCAGCACCGGTGCTGGTGAACAATGATGGCGGCACCAACTTCTTTCCCTGGATTGCGGCCGGAAGCAGCGGGCGGGTGGACTTCATCTACCTCCACACGCCGGATCTGGCTCCATCGGACACGAAGCTGTCGCCGTGGTACACCAAGTTCGCCCAAACGACCGATGGCACCGACCAGGTGCCGAAGTTTGCCGTGACCTCGGCCTCGAGCGGGATCATGCACGCGGGCGGCATCTGCACGAGTGGCATTTTCTGCTCGGTGACCGGGGGCAACCGCGACCTGGCCGACTCGATCTCCATTTCCATCGACCGGGGCGGGAGCGCGGCCCTAGCCTGGACCGACCAGGGGAACGTGCTGCACGGGCCGACCGATATCACCTACGGCTGCGTGACGGCGCAGCAAACGGCCATTGCGGGAGCCGACCCGGGGCTGAGCTGCAAGGGACCAGCCAGTTAAGCCGGAGGAGTGGGCCGCCCGAAATACCTTTCGGGCGGCCTTTCTCTGGCCCCTGGGTGTAACCAGCCTCCCACGGTGGGGTCGCAAGACCGCATCAGGCGTTGCGGGCCAGCCAGTGGGGGCCAAGGGGCCCGTTGTGCTCCATAGCAATGCTCTGGGCAATCGTGTTGACGTTTCTGCTCTGTCTGACGCTCGCCATCCTGCTCGCCCTGGTGGGTTGGGTTGGCAAGTGGCGCGAGCGCGTGCACGTCCCCAAGGCTGTTTTCTTCGCCCTCTTCAATCTGCCCAACCCCGCCTACCAGCATGACGGGATGGCGCGCCAGTGGCAGGCCGATGTCGCCGAGCAGGAGGCCGTCCGCACCTTCAAGCGCCGCCGCACGATGGCCGACTACAGCGACCGCGGCGAGCTGGCCGCGTAGCCCGAATCCGGGCTTACCTCAAGCGCGAAGCGGGGGGTCACGGCACCGCGCACATGAGTTCCGGCTGGTGCGGGTTGGCAGTGGGGGAGCCCAGGCAGCGGTCAGGCGCAGGCACTGCCGGGTTGGGCGAGGAGTTCTCCGTCGGGCCCCTGACGGGTGCGGCCGAGGCGGGGGGTTGCGGCGGCCGGGACTGGGGCGCTGGCCGGTTGGGTCGGACCCGCATGGTGGGCGCCAGGCTGGGCTGAGGCTGGGGTTCGGCCTGGACCGCCGCCCCGGGTTGCAGCCGGAGGATGGAGCCGGCCGAGGTGGTTCCTGGGCCATTGCCGCCGCTGAGATGGCCGGGGGCGGTGGCGCACGCGGCCCCGAGCAGGGCCGCCGTGGCGACCAGGATGGAAGCCTTCCGCATCACCTCTCCATAACGCACCAGGAGCCTTCCACTGACGCTCAAACCGGTTCCGGGCGGGCGCCCGGATTCCGGCTCAAGAAGTACTCGGGGACAGTC
>DASPZT010000097.1:0-7980 GCA_035636135.1 Candidatus Limnocylindria bacterium
TCGTGGACCATCCGATGGTGGCGCCGACAAAGCAAGACGAGATTGGGCAGAATCGTCGGCCCGCCCTGGGTCCAGTGTTGGAGGTGGTGGCAGTCGGTCCACTGGGGCGGGCGATCGCAGCGCCCGGCCACACAGGTCCGATCGCGCGCCTCCACCGCCCGCCGGGTGGACGGGGGGATGCTCCGCGTGGCGTGGCTGATCTCGGCGTCCAGCTCGCCCCGGCCAGTGATGCGGGTGAGGGCGGCATCGCAAGCCAACCGGCGGACGGTCTCCGCCGGCACCGATCCGCCAGCCTCCAGTTCGCCCGCCGGGGCGCCGGGCGTCCCCAGCAGCGTGTCCAGGCTGGCCCGGATGACCAGATGGGGCCGCGGCCCAGCGCCGGTGGCGGACCCGCCCGTCTTTCGCCGGCAGAGCTCGACCAGGGCGTCGGCACGCCGCTGGCCCGGGGTGCGGTCGTCGTCTTTGCCGGGCAACATGCGGGCGTCCAGGGCGGTGCGCAGGATGGCCCCGCCTTCGGCATCCAACAGTCCGTCCAGGCGAACCAGCCCGTCCATCGGCTCGCTGACGTGCAGGTAGCGCCGCTCGTGGGCGCGGTTGGCCTCGGCCAGCGCCGCCGCGGCGTCCACCCGGTGCTCGAAATGCTTGGCCACCCCGGTGAACTGGCCCGGGTCCATGGTCTCCGCCGCCTGCAGCAGGCTGGCCTCGGCCTTTCGGACCGCCGCCACGCCGACGTGCTGGGCGGTGCGGGCCAGGACGGCCACGTGCTGGTAGCCAACGTCACCGCGAGCGAGGGCTTCTTCGGTCTTTGGCAGCTGATCGAGGGCGCGGGCGACCTCCACCCGTTCCGCCGCGGCTCCACCGGAGAGCTTGCAGTTCGATCGCAACCAGGCAGTGACGGACAGGGCGCCATCGGCTCGGTACTGGCCCGAGGTCTCGAACCGCCGGACGCCGCTGGCGAACACGGCCTCGCCGCGGTCGATGACCTCCCGCGTTTCGATCAGGGCTTCACCCAGCTCGGCGTCATCCAGCGTGGCGACCCAGCCAGGGAGATCGTCGAGGCCTTGTTTGATCCGCGTGAGCGGACTCGCTGCCGCCATGATCCTATCGTGAACCATGGCTGTGACAGCTGTATGTCACAAGCTCTTCGGTACTTTCTTAAAGAACCAGCTGCGGCGGAAAGTCACCGAACTGGACCTGCCGTACGATACGGCCCTCATCGCCGACCGTGAACTGCCACGTGTGCATCAGCGGGCGGTCGTGCGCGGAGCCCATCCCGTGAAAGCCTCGCGCGTCCCGGGAGTTGCTGGCGGCGGGCTCGGTCGCGTCACCTGCTCACAGGAGGTGATCGCGACCAGCATGAGGGCGGCCAGAACCAGCCGCATGCCCCTCTTACTAGCGCCGCTGGGCGCCGTTGTCCAGTCGGTTCAGTCAGCGGGCAGCGGTCGTCGACGCGGCCAGGGTGCGTGCCGAGCGACCGTTGGGGGTGCGCTCCGGCGCCTTCTTGCGGATGACCTCGAGCCTCCAGACCGGCCGGCCGAAGAGCGCGTCGATCTCGCGCTGCACGCGGCTCCCCTCCGGGCCCGTCCCATGTACCCGGAAGCGGTCGCCCAGTTCCATCTCCACCAGGCCGTCGTCGCGCGGCAGGTGCATCAGCACCCGGTCGGGACCGGGGGCCGTCCCCAGGATCTCCTGTAACCGCGCCAGCTGGTCGGCGGAGGCCTCGGCCGGGAGGTCGAGATGGACCAGCTGGTTGCGCACCCAGGCATCCGGCTCTGGCGCATCGAAGGCAATGATCTCGTCGGCGATGATCTTTGCGGATTCTGACCTTTCCTCATCGTCGGCATTGGTGGTTCGGGCGTCAACCTTCCCGCGCACGATCACGATGCCATCCGCCTCCAGCAGCTGGCGGCGTTCTTCGTACAGGCGC
The DNA here is from genome assembly GCA_035636135.1 of Candidatus Limnocylindria bacterium. Lineage (GTDB taxonomy): Bacteria > Chloroflexota > Dormibacteria > CF-121 > CF-121 > CF-121. Next base: position 1,928 of record DASPZT010000097.1, read on the forward strand.
GAGAAGACGATCACTTCCACCGCTCCCGTCAGGTCCTCCAACAGGACGAAGGCCATCGGGCGGCCCGTCTTGGTCACCACCGGCCGCACGGCCTTGATCAGCCCGCCCAGGCGGACCTCGAGGTCTTCCATCTCGGGCGTGACCTGGTTCGCGTAGGTATCAACGCGGGCGACCAGCTCGTGCTCGATCCGCTTCAGAGGGTGATCTGACAGGTAGAGCCCGAGAAGTTCTTTTTCTGCACGCAGCCGGTCCTCCTGGGGCATGGGCGGCACGTCCTCGATCAGGCCGGCCGCTGGATCGTCGAGCTCATCGGACTCCGGCAGCATCCCGAACAGGGATGTCTGGCCGCTTTCCCGTTCCCGGATGATCTGGTTGGCGCGGTCCGTGACCCGGTCGATGCTGGCCACCAGCTGGGCGCGCTCCCCGAGGCTGTCGGTGGCGCCCGAGCGGATCAGGCTCTCCAGCACGCGCTTGTTCAGCTCGCGCGGATCGACTCGCAGGCAGAGGTCGAGCAAAGACCGGAACGATCCATGGGCGGCGCGGTCGGCCAGCAGCAGCTCCACCGGCTTGCCACCCACGTTCTTGATCACCGCTAAGCCGTAGCTGATCTTGCCGTCGTGGACCGAGAAGCCAGCCTCCGACGTGCTGACGTCGGGCGGCAGGACCTCGATGTCCCGCGCGTGGCAGTCGAGCACCGCCGCCGCCACCCGGTCATAGTTGCCGGCCTCGTTGTTGAGCAGCGCGGCCAGGTACTCGAGGGGGTAGTTGGCTTTGAGGTACGCCGTCTGGTAGCTGATGACGGCGTAGGCCGCGGTGTGCGACTTGTTGAACCCGTACCCGGCGAAGAACGCCATCAGGTCGAAGATTTCGGTGGCCTTGGCCTCGGTGACGCCGCGCGCTATCGCCCCGGAGGTGAACTTGGCCCGCATCTTCGCCATCTCTTCCTTCTTCTTCTTGCCCATCGCCTGCCGCAGCACGTCGGCTTCGCCCAGGGTGAAGCCACCCAGCTTGGAGGCGATCTGCATCACCTGCTCCTGGTAGACGATGACGCCGTACGTCTCCTTGAGGATTGGCTCCAGCTCCGGCAGCGGATACACGATCTCCCGCTCGCCGTTCTTGCAGCCGATGTACTGGGCAACCAGGCCGCCTTCCAGCGGTCCGGGCCGGAACAGCGCGATGGCGGCGCTGATGTCCGCGAAGGAGGTGGGACGCAGGTCGGTCAGGAGCCGCCGCAGCCCCGGCGACTCGAGCTGGAACACGCCATTCGTGTCCGCCGCCTGCAGGAGGGCATAGGTCTTGGGGTCGTCCCACGGAATCGACGCCAGGTCCAGGTGGAGGCCGCGCGTCTGGACCAGGTTGCGCAGCGTGTCCTCGATGATCGAGAGGTTTCGCAGGCCGAGGAAGTCCATCTTCAGCAGCCCGATCTTCTGGACGGCGTTCATCTCGTACTGGGTCATCACCGCGCGCTTCTCCTGCCCATTGCGCTCGCCGCGCGTAATGCTGGCCTGCAACGGCACGAAATGGTGCAGTGGTTGGGGCGCGATCACGATGCCGGCCGCGTGGGTGGAGGCGTGGCGGGCCAGCCCTTCCAGCTTCCGGGCATTGACCAGCAGCTTCGCAAAGGCCGGATCCTGTTCCGCTTCGCGCAGCTCGGGCACCATCTGGATGGCTTTTTCGATCGTCATCCCCAGGCTGGGCGGCACGAACTTGGCCAGGCGGTCGACGTCGCGCAGGGGGATGTTCAGCGCCCGACCGACGTCCCGGATCACCGCGCGGGCCTTCATGGTGCCGAAGGTGATGATCTGGGCCACGTGGTCCTGGCCGTACCGGTCGGCCACGTACTCGATCACCCGGTCCCGGTTGCGATCATCGAAATCGATGTCGATATCGGGCATGGAGATCCGCTCGCGATTGAGGAAGCGCTCGAAGATGAGGCCGTGGGCCAGCGGATCGAGGGTGGTGATCCCCAGCGCGTAGGACACGATGCTGCCAGCGGCGGAGCCGCGGCCCGGGCCGACGGCCACGCCATGGGTGCGCGCATACTCGACGAAATCGCCGACGATCAGGAAGTACGGCGCATACCCCATGTCGGTGATGACGCTGAATTCTTCCTCGAATCGCTCCCGGACCGCCGGCGGCATGTCCGGGTAGCGCTGCCGGAGTCCCCGTTCCACCAGCGTGCGCAGGTAGCTCTCGGCGGTCTCCCCCTTCGGGACGTCGAAGGTCGGCAGCAGCGGCCGCGTCTCCAGCTCGAGGTGGCAGCGCTCGGCAATCCGGAGGGTGTTCTCGCGCGCCTCCGGCCAGTCGCGGAACTGCTCCTCCATCTCGGCCGGGGTCTTGAGATAGAACTGGTCGCCCTGGAAGCGCATCCGCTTGGGGTCGGAGACGATGGTCCCCGTCTGCAGGCAGAGCAGGATGTCGTGCGCCTCGGCGTCATCGCGGCGCGTGTAGTGCGAGTCGTTGGTGACCACCAGCGGGATCCCGGTGCGCTGCGATAGCTCGCGCAGCCCCTCGTTGACATGGGCCTGTTCCGGAAGTCCGTGTTCCTGGACCTCGAGGAAATAGTCCTCGCCAAAAATCGCCTGGTATTCGCGAGCGGCCGTCTCGGCGGCGGCCACGTCCGCGTCGAGCAGCCGGGAGGCGACCTCGCCGCCCAGGCAGCCGGAGAGGGCGATCAGGCCCTCGTGATGCTGCGCCAGGAGCTCCTTGTCCACCCGCGGTTTGTAGTAGTAGCCGTCCAGGTGGGCGCGGCTGGAGAGCTCGATCAGGTTGCGATACCCGGTCGCATCCTTCACCAGCAGGATGAGGTGGTACGGATCGCGATCCAGCCGACCTTCTTTGAGCAGGTGCGACCGGGCGGCCACGTACATTTCCTGCCCGATGATGGGATTGATGCCGTTGGCCTTCGCTTGCAGGTAGAAATCCACCGCGCCGTAGAGGACCCCGTGGTCGGTCAGCGCCATCGCCGGCATCCCCGTCTCGACCGCGACCCGGATCATGTCCTGGATCCGGCTGGCCCCATCCAGCAGGCTGTATTCGGAGTGGGTGTGAAGGTGGACGAAACTCATGCGCTGCCGTTCAGCTCGAGACCGACCACCGATTCGATGTGATAGGTCTGGGGGAACATGTCGACGAGAGCCACCGCCCTCAGGGTATACCGTCCGCGGTCGCACAGACGTGCGAGATCGCGAGCCAGCGTGGATGGCTCGCAGGAGATATAGACGATCCGCTTCGCCCCACTCTCCCGGATGGCCCGCACGGCGGCCTCTGCGCAGCCGGCGCGCGGGGGATCCAGGACCAGCGCATCGATGGGCGGCGGCAAGGCAGGCAGCGTCGCCTCGACCTTGCCGCGCCGGTAGCGGACGCTGCCGCATTCGTTCAACCGCATGTTGAGCTCGCCCAGGCGGACCGCGTACGGGCTCTCCTCGAGGCAGATCACCTCGCGGCTGCGCGCCGCCAGCCGGGCGCTCAGCATGCCGATCCCGGCGTAGGCGTCGACCACGCGCTCTGAGCCTTCCAGCTGGAGCAGGTCGAGCGCCCGCTGGTAAAGCACCACCCGTTGCCGGGCGTTGACCTGGACGAAGACCTCGGGGCGAACCCGAAACTGCCGCCCGTCATCCTCCATCCCAATTGAGTCGTCGTTCAGGTTCAAGTCCGCAGCTAAGGGCGCCGCCCGGGCAGCGAAGCCAGGGTCGGCGGTGCCCGGCGGGTAAGGCGACCACAGAAGATCGTGAGAGCCGGGTGCCCAGGTCAGCTGCAGCGCCTGCACCCGAGCCGCGCTGGGATCGGCGGCCGCCCGCTCGAATGCCGGGAGCGCCCGGACGATCGGCTCGGCGTGGATCAGGCAATCGTCGATGGGGAGCGTCTGGTAGGTGCGCTTGCGGTAAAAGCCGAGGCGGGCCGAACCGGCCTGGTGTAGGACGTGGAACTCGCCCCGGATCCGATACCGCCAGGGATCGTCCATCGCCAGGACGTCAACCCGCTCCCCTGGCCAGGCCAGGCGTGACCGGCGAAGCTGGTCGGTCAGCACCAGCCGCTTCTGCTCGAGCTGTTCCAGGTAGGCGAGGTGCTGCAACTGGCAGCCGCCACAACCCTGGGCGACGAAAGGACAGGGCGGCTCCACCCGCAACGGCGAGGCATCGAGGACGGCCCGCACTTCCGCCCGCCAGAAGTCCTTTCGGCGCTGCGTGACCTCGGCCCGGACGGTCTCGCCGGGGAGCGCCCCCTCGACGAAGACGACCCGGCCCTCGACCCGCGTGACGGCGGCCCCCCCGTGGGCGAGCTCCCCGACCTTGACCTCAAGCACTTACTTCAGTCTTTCTCGCAGTAGGGCGTTCACCCGCTCGGGGTTGGCGCGACCCTTCGATAGTTTCATCACCTGGCCGACCAGGAAGCCGAGCGCTTGTGGCTTGCCGCCCTTGAAATCCTGCGCCGACTTCGCATTTTCCGCGATCACCTGGTCGACCCAGGCGCCCAACTGGTCCTCGCCCGTGACCTGGCTCAACCCCTGCTCCGCGACCAGGTCCTGGGGCGCCTTCCCGGACGCTACCGCCTGCCCCAGCAGGTCCTTGCCCATCTTGCCGCTAATCGTGCCCGAGTCGATCAAGCGGATGAGCTGCGCGAGGTGAGCCGGAGACAGGGGGGCTCCGGCCGTATCCCAGGACTCGGTGCCCCGGATCCGGCTCAGGTCGCCAAGGATCCAGTTGGCGACGGCCTTCGGGGGAGCCCCCCCGTCGGCCCCGGCCGCCTGTTCGAAGAAGTCGGCAACGGTTTTGGACGACGTCAACAACGTGGCGTCATAGGTGGAAAGCTCGAACTGGCTGACGAAGCGGGCGCGTCGCGCTGCCGGCAGCTCGGGGAGGGTCCGCCGGATCTCCTCCACCCATTCCCGGGTCACCACCAGCGGCGGCAGATCGGGCTCCGGGAAATAGCGGTAGTCGTGCGCGTACTCCTTACTGCGCTGCGACACGGTGATGCCCTTCGGATCGTTCCAGCCGCGGGTCTCCTGGACCAGCGTGCCACCGCCCTCGAGGACCTGGACCTGGCGCTCGATCTCATACTCGATCGCCCGGTGGACCGAGCGGAACGAGTTCATGTTCTTGATCTCCACCTTGGTGCCGTACGTGGTCGAGCCCTCGGGCCGGATTGACACGTTGGCGTCGCAGCGCAGCTGGCCCGACTCCATGTCGCCATTGTTGATGCCGGCGTACTGCAGGATCGCTCGCAGGCGGGTGAAGTACTCGCGCGCCTCATCCGCGCTGCGCAGGTCTGGCTCGCCGACGATCTCCATCAGCGGCACCCCGGCGCGGTTCAGATTGACCAGCGACGACTGGGCCAGGTGGATCTCCCCCGCGTGCAGCAGCTTGCCGGTGTCCTCCTCCAGGTGGACCCGGGTGATGCCACACCGGCGGGGCTCACCGTTGACTTCGAACTCCAGCCGGCCATTCCGGCTGAGCGGGAGATCGTACTGCGAGATCTGGTAGCCCTTGGGGAGATCAGGATAGAAGTAGTTCTTGCGGTCGAACTTGGTGAATTCCGGAATTTCACAGTTGAGCGCCAGCGCGGTGCGAATGGTGGCTTCGACGGCCTTGCGGTTGATGACCGGCAGCGAACCCGGGAGGGCGAGGCAGACCGGGCAGGTATTGGCGTTGGGTGGAGCGGTCAGGTAGTCCGTCGAGCAGCCGCAGAACATCTTGCTGCGGGTCAGGATCTGGGCATGCACCTCGAGCCCGATCACGGCCTGGTATCGCGTGGCGATGGCCATCAGGCCGCCACACCGGCCAGCGGCGCGCGCTGGCGATGGAACTCGGTGGCCGCCTCGAAGGCATAGGCGACCCGCAGCATCAGGTCCTCGCGAAACCCGGGGGCGATCACCTGCAACCCGATCGGCAACCCGTTGGCCACGCCGCAGGGGATCGAGATGCCACACACGTTGCCCAGGTTGCCGGGCAGGGTCAGCACGTCGTTGAGGTACATGGCTAGCGGGTCCTGCGTTTTGGCGCCCAGCGGGAAAGCAACCGTAGGTGACGTAGCGCTGATCAGCACGTCGACTT
>DASPZT010000098.1:0-3689 GCA_035636135.1 Candidatus Limnocylindria bacterium
ACGCGGTATTGCAGGGGCGGTTTGACCACTACCCGATCCGGCGCGGCCATACCCGGGTCAAGGAGCTGCTGGCAGCCGGGGTGAACGTGTGCCTGGGCCACGACTCCGTGATGGATCCCTGGTATCCACTGGGGTACGGCGATCCGCTGCAGGCGGCGTTTGTGCTGGCCCATTACGGCCAGATGTCCGGGTATGAGGAAATCCGCACCCTGATTGACATGATCACCGTCAACGCGGCTCTCACCCTTGGCCTGGCGGACTACGGGCTGGCGCCCGGCTGCCGCGCCGACCTGGTCCTGTTCGAGGCGCCGACCGAGATGGATGCCATCCGGCTGGTGGCGCCGCGCCGGCTCGTGCTCAAGGCCGGCCGGGTCGTGGCCCGCACCGAGCCGGCGCGCCACACCATAACCTGGAGGGGAGCTGAGCGGCCCGTCGACTACCAGGTCGCCGTTCAGAGATAGAAACTGGTGCTCTGGTCTCTCCCCAACCTCCTGAGCTTCTCCCGGATCGTGGCCGCCCCCATCCTGTACGTCCTGATTGCCTGGCCGGACCGGTACGGATTTGCGGTGGCGCTGGTCGTGTTCGTACTCGCCTCGCTCAGTGACACGGCCGACGGTGAGGTGGCCCGCCGTCGCGGCCAGGTCTCGCCGCTGGGCGTGTATCTGGACACCACGGCCGACAAGATCCTGGTGGCGGTCCTGCTGATAGCCCTGGTTTCGGTCCACGCGGTGCCGGCCTGGATGGCCGCCGTGATCATCGCCCGCGAATTCCTGGTCACCGGGCTACGCAGCTATGCCGCCGCGCTCGGGATCGTCATCCCGGCCGGTGGGTGGGGTAAGGCCAAGGCCGCCATCACCATCGGCGCCCTGCTGCTCGTCCTCTTGGCCGGCGATGCATTGCGGGGCGGCGTCCTGTCCAGCCGGTGGGGCCTGGTGGACACGTTGTTGCTGCATCACTACGGGCCCTATTCGATCCCGATCTGGAGTCTCCTGATCGCCACCATCTGGACGGTGGGCTCCGGGGCGGAATACATCCGGGAGGCTCTTCCAATCCTGACCAGGCGGCCGTCCGCTCGGTCGGGCGCCGGCATCCAACGCCCCGATTGACCCCGCGATTGTCTGTGGAATAAGCTCTGACTTTCAGAGGGGCCTCTCCCGAGGCTCACCTTGAGGAGGAAGCAAGGATGAAAGGAAGGAGCGCGCTTCGCGCGCTGGTTCTGGGCGTGGTCGGCGCGGTCGTGCTGACGGCCTGTGGCACCGGTAGCGCAACACCGAGCGGCAAACCGTTGGCGGGCAAAAAAGTTGAGATCGCGGCCGTCTGGTCGAAGGACGAGCAGAAGAACTTCGAGGCGGTGCTGGCGGCCTTTTCGGACAAGACCGGCGCCACCGCGACCTTTACGTCAACCGGAGACAAGATTGGAACGGTCCTCGGTTCGCGGATCGCCTCCAACAGCCCGCCCGATGTGGCCGTCCTGCCTCAACCTGGGCTGCTCCACGACCTGGCCGTTAAGGGCTCGCTGAAGGAGCTGGACAGCGCGACGGCCAGCCTGGTCAGCCAGAACTATGCGGCGGTCTGGAAAGACCTGGGGACGGTGAACGGCAAGTTCTATGGCGTCTTCTACAAGGCAGCCAACAAGTCCACGGTGTGGTACAACGTCAAGGCCTTCGCGCAGGCGGGCGTATCGCCGCCCAAGTCCATCGATGCCGCGGCCGGGGTCCTCACCACCCTCGCGGCTTCGGGCGTGAAGCCCCTGTCCATCGGTGGCGCCGACGGCTGGACGCTGACGGACTGGTTCGAGAATGTGTACCTGCGGCTGGCCGGCCCGGACAAGTACGACGGGCTGACCAAGCACACGATCAAGTGGACGGACGACTCCGTCAAGGCGACCCTGCGGGTGCTGGCGGCCTTGTTCCAGGACCAGCTGATCGCGGGCGGCCGCTCGGGGGCGCTCCAGACCGACTTCCCGACGTCGGTGAGCAACATCGCCGGCAACCCGCCCAAGGCCGCCATTGTGTACGAGGGTGACTTCGTCGAAGGCATTCTGACGGGGACTGCCCACATGACGCCGATTACCGACTTCAATTTCTTTCCCTTCCCGGACGTCAATGGCTCGCCGCCTTCGGTAATGGGCGGAGGGGATGTGGTGGTTCGCTTCACCGACAACCCGGCCGCTGTGGAACTGGTCAAGTACCTGGCCAGCCCCGAAGCCGCCCAGATCTGGGCCGCCAAGGGCGGGTTCTCCTCAGCCAACAAGAAGGTCGACCTCTCGGTCTATCCCGACCCGATCGCCAAGGCTTCCACCCAGGCGCTGGTCAACGCCCAGGTGTTCCGGTTTGACATGTCGGACCAGGCGCCGTCCGCGTTCGGGGGAACCGTGGGGTCCGGTGAGTTTGCTGACCTGCAGGCCTGGCTCAAGAGTCCAAACAATATCGACGCGGCAACGGCCCAGCTCGAGAAGGATGCGGCGGCCGCGTACGGTAGCTGACCGATGACCGCATGAGCACGACGGTGTCGGCCGCCCCGGCGACCGGCGTCGAGGAGCGCCTGGGCCGGGTGGCCCGGGCGCCGCGGCCGGAGCCGAAATGGAACCTGACCGCGGTCGGCTTCCTGCTGCCGGCCGGGATCTTCGTGGGGCTCTTCATCGTCTATCCCGTGATCGCCACCGTGATCCGCAGCTTCTTCAATAAGTCGGGCGACGGCTTCGTCGGCCTCGGCAACTACGCCCAGGTGTTCACCAACGGCCGGACGCTCCACGCCCTCCAGAACAACATCATCTGGGTGGTGATCTTTCCGGCCGCCGTGACCGGCCTGGGGGTGCTCTTCGCCGTGCTCCTGGAGCGAGTCCCGTACCGACTCTTGATCCGCACCCTCCTGTTCATGCCGATGGCGGTCTCCCTGCTCGCCAGCGGCGTGATCTGGCGGATCATGTACCAGCAGAGCCCGGACACAGGCGCCCTGAACGCCGTCATCGCCTCGGTGGCGAATACGATCACCCATCCAGGCCACTACACGGGTGCCAGGCCATCGCAACCGGATCTGGTCCAGGCGGTCGGCGACGGCTATCAGGTCAGTTCGCCGCTCGCGCCCGGCGACGTCGCCCACGTCGGCTTGATTGGCTTCCCCGTGGCGGAAATCCCGAGCAGCGCGCGGCCAGCCCAAGACCCTGCCCCGCAGCCCGGCAAGATCGTCGGCGTGGTCTGGCGCGATTTCACACCGGGAGGGGGCGGGCAGGTCGGGCAGGTCGATCCTGGTGAGTCGGGACTCCCGGACCTGACTGTCCAGCTGGTCGACTCCAAGGGCGTGGTGGCCGCCCAGACGCAAAGCGACGCGACCGGAGACTTCGCGTTCGCGAACATGAACGGCGGGAGCTATCGGCTGGTCCTGCCAGCGCAGAACTTTCACCCGCCGTTCGGCGGGGTGCAATGGCTTGGGTCCAGCCTGGTCACACCGGCCATCATCCTGGCGGCGATCTGGGTCTGGGTCGGCTTCGCCACGGTCACGATCGGCGCCGGGCTCGCCACCATGTCGCGGGACCTGCTAGAGGCGGCCCGCGTCGACGGGGCCACCGAGTGGCAGGTGTTCCGTCGCGTCACCGTCCCGCTACTCTCGCCGCTGATGATCGTGGTCTTCATCACGCTGGTCATCAACGTGCTCAAGATCTTCGACCTCGTCCTTGCCATCGCGCCCCA
>DASPZT010000099.1:0-8758 GCA_035636135.1 Candidatus Limnocylindria bacterium
GGGGCGGTCCAGGTGGCAGCGGCGGGGCTCGGCCCTGCCGACGGATTCAGCGGCTACGCGCTCTTCAATTTCCCGAACCCCGCCCGTCCGCGATGGGGTGACTACGGGGCGGCCGTGGTCGACGGGAGCAACGTTTGGATCGCGTCCGAGTACATCGGACAGGCCTGCAGCCTCCAGGAGTACACGACGAACACCGCGGCGTCGCCGTTCGGCAGCTGCGGTAAGACTCGTACCTCGTTGGCTAACTGGTACACGCGGATCACCGAGGTGGCGCCCGCCGACTGATACGGATCTCGACTGACAGAAAGGCCGGTCGCCGACGCGACCGGCCTTTTCGTTTAATGTGGCGGGAGCTCAGCGCACGACGCAGGGCAGGCCGCTGCCAGGATTCGGCGGACAGGCTGGCTGGCCGCTTGCTTGGCCGACGGGCTCGGCAGTTGCGGGTGCCGAGTCAGCCACGGACGGCGGCGTGCTGCCCGATACGGTGATGGTGCGCTGACTCGGTGAAACCGGCCGGGACGTCGCCAGCGCGGGGGTGAGCGGAGCCACGCGTACGGTGGGCCGGGCGATCGGAGCGGCGGGGGCCGGCTCGGCCTGCACCCCCAGGGTGGCACCGAGCGCAGAAGAGTGAACGTCGATCCCGGCCGCCGGACGGACGGCATTGCCCACTGCGGCTGTGGCGCAGCCCGACAGAACCAGGGTGGTGGCTGCCAGAATTCCGCGGACGTTCATCTTCCGACTATAACGCTGAGGGAGGCCATCACTCACGCGGCTGAGTTCAGGCGCTCAGGACTTCAACTCAGTTGGGATGATGGTGCGGGTGATCAGCTCGGTGCCCCGGATGACCTTCGCCTCCGCGGGAACTCCGACCGGCCAGTCGGTGAGAAACCGCTGCAGGTCGTCGACCCCCTTGATCGGATGGTCGGCCAGCGCCACCAGCACGTCGCCTTCGCGTAGGCCGGCCAGGCGCGCCGGACCGTTGGGCTCGAGGCCGGCCACCCGGGCGCCGGACGCCTGGTCCAGGTGGTAGTAGCGCTCCAAGCGGCGATGTAGTGTCCAGGGCTCGCCGGTGATCCCCAGGTAGCCCCGGACCACCCGGCCGTCGCGGAGCAGGAGGGACACCACTCGCTGGGCGGTGTTGCTGGGGACCGCGAAGCAGATGCCCTGCGCCATGGCGATGATGGCGGTGTTGATGCCGACCACCTGGCTCCGGCTGTCCACCAACGGACCGCCAGAATTCCCGGGGTTCAGCGGGGCATCCGTCTGGATGATGTTCTCGATCGTCCGGCCGCTCTGGGCGCGCATGGTGCGGCCGACGGCGCTGACCACGCCGGTGGTCACGGTCGACTGAAAGCCGAACGGGCTGCCAATGGCGACCACCAGCTGGCCGACGCGCAGCTGGCCGGAGTCGCCCAGGCGGGCGCTGGGCAGCCCGGCGCCATTGGCACGCAGCAAGGCCAGGTCGGTGTGCGGGTCCTTGCCCACCAGGTCGGCGGTCACGATGCTGCCGTCGCGCAGGTGCACCTCATACCGTTTGGCGGCGCTGGCCACGTGATGGTTGGTGAGGACATAGCCGTCGGGGGTCAGGATCAGGCCGGAGCCGATGCCGCTGATGCCGACCACCGCCGGGCCCACCTCCTCCACCACGCCGATAACCGTGCGGGAGTAGGCGTCCAGGAGCTCGGTATCAGTGAGCATGCGGGTGTCCTACCCGCGTTCGGGGAGTTGAAACACCCGAGTACTCGCCCTAGCGGCCGACGACGTGCAGCCGCCAGCCTTGCAGGTCGCCGGGCTCCGGGTGAGGGTGGCCTTCCTCCTCCACCGATTCGTCCAGCAGCTCCTCGATGGCCTGCTGACTCTTGATGAAGGCGGTCACCACTTCCGGGTCGAAGTGGGTCGCCGAGCCCTGCAAAATCTCTCCCTTGGCGTGCTCGAAGGTGCGGGCGCGGCGGTAGGCGCGGTCGGAGGTCATGGCGTCCAGGGCGTCCGCCACCGCCAGGATCCGCGCGCCCAGCGGGATGTCGTCGGCGTGCAGCTGGTCCGGGTAGCCGTTGCCGTCCCAGCGCTCGTGGTGGGCCCGGATGATGGGCAGCACCGGGTCCAGGAAGTCGATGCCCTTCAGCATCTCCACCGCGATCTGCGGATGCCGTTGCATGCGCAGCTCCTCGTCCGGCTCGAGGCGGCCCTGCTTGCGTAGAATCTGGTCTTCGACCCCGATCTTGCCGATGTCGTGCAGGATGCAGGCGCGCTGCAGGGTCTCCAGCTCCGGCGGCTGCAGACCGAGCGCCTGGGCGAGCACGCGAGCATAGCTGGCGACGCGCTCCGTGTGCCCATGGGTGTAGGCATCCCGGGCCTCGACGGCGGCGGCCAGGGCTTCCATGGTCATCAGGTATGTGTCCCGCAGGCGGGCCATCGTCTCTGTGAGCGATCCGCTCCTGGCCTGCAGGGTCTGGGTCATGGCGTTGAATGACTCGGTGAGCTCACCGATCTCATCGCGGCTGGTGACCGGCGCGCGGTGCGCCAGGTCGCCGGCGCTGATCAGGCGCGTCGCCTCCAGCAATTCGTGCACCGGATGGATGATGCGGCGGGCGACCAGCACCCCCAGCAGGAGCGTGAGCCCCACCCCCAGCACCGAGATGATGGCCATCAGCAGTCGAAGCCGCTCCGTGTCCGCCTGAAGGCCGGCGCTGGAGGCCGCCACGCCGAGGTAGCCCAGGCTATCCGGCGCGCTGGTCCAGGGAATCAGCAGTTCGATCGCGGGAGCGGTGGCGGACACCGGCCGCTCCACGACATTGGAGCTGGTCACCCGGCTGCGCAGGGATGGGTCCAGGGCGAGGCCGGGCCACTGGGGAGGCGGGGTCGCCAGGGTGGTGCCCAGCACCGCACCCTGGCCGTCGAAGAAGGTGATCTCATCGTGGCTGACGGCTTTGAGTTGTGCGCCCAGGTCGCTGACCGGCTGGCCGACCAGCAACGTCCCGACCAGGGTGCCGGTGTGGTCGCGCACCGCCCGTCCGTCGAAGGCCACCGGGTCTGTCTCCGGGCCCACGAACGCGAGCTGGGTGACCCGGCCGCTCAGCAACGGCAAAAACCCCGTCCAGCCACTGAGGTCGAGGTTCTGAGTCACGCTGGCGGCCGCCTCGCCATGGCTGGAGATGCCGATGATCTCGCGGCCTTTGGGGTCCACGGCCTCCACCACCAGCGACGGGTGGCCGGCCAGCGCGCGCTCGAGGGCGGTCTGCAGGTCGGCCGGTTTCGCCCACGCGTTCTGAACGGCTGGGCTGGCGGCCAGCGACTTGACCAGCGACCGGCGCTGCCCGTCGGACGATTGCAGCACGGAGGAGGCGCTGAAGCCATCGTGGATCAGCTGGGCGTCAAAGCTGCTCCGGGCCCGGCTGCCCAGCTCATTGCTGGCCACGTAGGTCCCCACCGCGCCGACCACCAGGCTGAGGACTGCGAAGGGGAAGACGATCTTCCAGGCGAGGCGGAACCGAATCCTGGGCATATCGACGAGCGTGTAACGAAGCGGGGCGCGCCGAGCTTGTGGACGCTTAGTGGTCAGGCGCGGCCGGCTCGCCGTAGAGGGCGTCGGCGCTGGGGTCAAGGATGGCTTCGTATTCGGGAAAATCCGCGGTCAGCCGGCTGGCGTCCGCGCGAAAGAGATAGTCGAACTTGACCGGGCGGCCCAGCTGTTCGGCGCGGGTCAGGAAGTCGGCGGCGGTGCGGATACTGCTGAACACCAGCATCCGCCGCCCCTGGGGTCCGTCCATGGTAGGGATCTCCATCCGGGTGTCCGTCGGACCACCTTCGGGCACCAGGGCCAGGAGAAAGACGGTGGCGGGAAGATCCATGTGCACAACTTTGGCAGAGACCACCTTCACAATGGTGGGCGTGGCGGAGGAGGTGGCGCGCGACGCGTTTGCCCGGCTGGTCAAGTTGCCGGACAGCGAGATGGACTTGGCCGAGGGGGCCCTCTGGATCGCGGCCGAGGAGTATCCGGACATGCGGGTCGGTCTCTACCTGGACCAGATCGAGCGTCTCGCCGTGGAGCTGCGGCGGCGGGTGCGGGCCGAGATCGAGCCGGACCGGGTGGTCCAGATCTGCAACCACTTCCTGTTCCAGGAACAGCGGTTTCATGGCAACACTGCCGCCTACACGGACGTGCGCAACAGTTATCTGAACCAGGTCATGGATCGCCGAACCGGGATTCCGGTGACCCTGGCCACCGTCTACCTGGCGGTGGGCGAGCGAGCGGGTCTGCCCGTTCGAGGGGTGGGCATGCCAGGCCACTTCCTGGTCCGGTATCAGGGCAGCCGCTCGAAGGAGCTGTTCGTGGACCCCTTCCACGCCCGGGTGCTGGACCGCGCCGGCTGCGAGGCGCTCCTGGGCGAGACCTACCAGGGGCAGGTGACCATGCGTCCGGCCTTCCTCAAGCCGGTCCTCAAGCGGCAGATCCTGGCGCGGATCCTGAACAACCTGAAGACCACGTTCATGGCCCAGGGCGACCTGGCGCGGGCGCTGGCAGCCAGTGACCGAATCATCCTGGCCGACCCCCACCTCACGGCGGAATGGCGTGATCGCGGCCTGATCGAGCACCAGCTCCGGCGCGACCGCGATGCCCTGCGCGACTTCAACAAATACCTGAGCCTGAAGCCGGAACCGGACGATGCGGAGCGCATCCGGACCCTGAAGAACGAGCTGCTGGGGCGGCTGAACTGACCGATGGACCGCAGGGCGATCGCGCGCACCGGGCTGCTCTTCGGCGCGGTCAGCGGCGTGTTCGCGCTGGCCGTCCAGCTGATCGGGTTCTACATCATCCGGGATCAGAGTCCGTGGACCAGCATCGCCGGCGCCATGCTGGAGCTGCTGATCATCGGCGAAGCCGGCCGGGTGCAGGGACGGGCCAGCGGTCGAGTGGCCGCCGGCGTCTGGACGGGGGCGATTGCCGGCGGAGTCAGCGAGCTGATCAACCACACCCTGCAGGACGTGGCGTTCACCTACTCGCCGGCGGGGCAGGCCGCGTTCCACGCGCTGAATGCGGTGGAACGGGCGCAGGTCTCGGACCCCCAGTACATCGCCTTGAGCTTGCTGGTCAGCGTGGTCTTCCTGATCGCTTTCGGCGCTCTGTACGGCGGGCTGGGGGCCTGGTCCGAGGTGCGCGTCAAACAGCCGTAACGGCCGGCGCGCTCGGCCGCCAGCCCGGTCGGCTTGAATGACCGCGCACCCCTCCTCGTGATGCCGGGGCCCGGCCGCCCCGCGCCGACCACTCGGGCCCGGTGGGCTGCGGCACCCCCGGCTCCCCGCGGACCGCTGCTTCCTTCCGGACCTGACGGGATTGGCGGGACCAGGCTGCGCAGGACCTGACCGTCAACGCGGTCGCACACCGAACGGACACGGACCGCGGACCCCTCAAAGGGGAATTCGACCCCGCTGAAGCGGATTGCGGGTTCAGGGCACCGCTAGCTCCCCGTCTAGCGCGATCGATCCCATTCTAGTCCCGACATCTTTCATGGTGATCGACGACGACGAGGCCGGTAGAATTGACGGGACCCCTGATGCCCTATCAAACCCTGTATCTGAAATACCGCTCGCAGCGGTTCGCCGACCTGGTGGGCCAGGATGCCATTGCCCGCACGCTCCAGAATGCGGTGGAGCAGGGCCGGGTCGCGCACGCGTATCTGTTCTCCGGCGTGCGCGGGACGGGGAAGACGTCCACCGCCCGGATCCTGGCCAAAGCCGTCAACTGCCTGAACCGGCAGGGCGCCGAGCCGTGCGGCGAATGCGCTGCCTGCGTGGAGATCGCCTCGGGCGCGGCGGTCGACCTGATCGAAATCGACGCCGCCTCCAACCGGGGGATCGACGAGATCCGCGAGCTGCGCGACCGGGTCAAGTATTTGCCGGCGTCGCTGCGCGTCAAGGTCTACATCATCGATGAGGCCCACATGCTCACCGCGGAGGCCTTTAACGCGCTGCTGAAGACCCTGGAAGAGCCGCCCCCGCACGCCGTCTTCGTGCTGGCGACCACGGAGCCGCACAAGATTCCCCTCACCGTCGCCTCCCGCACCCAGCGGTTCGACTTTCGCCGGATCGAGACCGCGGCGATTGGCACCCGCCTGGCCCAGATCGCGCAGGCGGAAGGCGTAACCGTGGACCCGGCCGCGCTGGCGTTGCTGGCGCGGATGGCCCAGGGCAGCATGCGCGACGGGATCACCTTCCTGGACCAGCTGTTGAGCCGCGGGGCGGAGTCCCTGACCGTGGAACGGACGCGCGAGCTGCTCGGCCTGGCCGATCCCGACCTGCTGGTCGACCTGCTGACTGCGGTGACCAGTGGCGATGCCGCGGCCACCCTCTCCCGCCTGCAGGGGTTCTATGAGGCGGGCGGCGACATGCGCCAGCTGGTGCGCGGGTTGTTGCAGGCCATCCGGGAGGCGGCCCTGCGGTCGGTCGGCCATCGCCAGCCGGAGGAATTCGGTTCGGGGGTGGGCCAGCGGCTGGAAAAGGTCGGCCGGGCTGCCGGGCGCTCCGCCCTGCTGGACCTGTGGAAAGGACTCATGGAAATGGAGCCCGAGCTACGCAAGGGCGCCGACGCGCGGCTGTTGCTCGAGCTGACCCTGTTGCGTAGCATGAAGGCGGACGCGACCAGTTCGCTGGTTGCGGCGCCGGCCGTGGGGGCGCCGGTAGCCGCGTCCACCGCCTCCGGTCCTGCGGCGGTAGCGGCCGCGCCGGGGGAAGTCCCACCCTCACCCGTGGCGCCGCCCGCCCCGGCCCCGTCGGTTCCGCTGGGGACCGACCTGCGCTGGGAGGCCATGAAGCAGAAGCTGCAGGTATCGGTGGCCAGCCTCCTACGGGACGCGTGGCTGGCCCAGGCCGGGGATGCGCTGGTGCGCATTGAGTTCCGCTATCCGAGCCACCTGGAGCTGATGCAGAAGCCCGATAAGAAAGACATGCTCACCGCCGCGGTGCGGGACGTGTTCGGGAGTGAGGTCCGGGTAGAGTTGGCGGCCGGAGAAGGCCAGGCGGCCACCCCACCCCCGCCGGCATCCGCAGCGCCCAAGCGCGCCTCGGTGGCGGACGACCCGCTGGTGCGGGACGCGATGAACCGATTCGACGCCGTGTCCGTGAAAGTCGTGCCCCGGGGGCACTGAGCGTGGGGCAGCAATTCAAGATGCTCAAGCAGCTGCAGCAGATGCAGGCTCGCATGAGCAAGATCCAGGAGGAGCTGGGGGAGAAGACGGTGACCGGCTCGGCTGGCGGCGGCATGGTGACGGTGGTAGCCAACGGCCACCAGAAGGTACTGTCGGTCACGGTTAAACCCGAAGTCGTCGACCCGGGCGATGTGGACATGCTGCAGGACCTGGTCCTGGCGGCGGTGAACGACGCCCTGGAGAAGGCGCGCGACCTGGCGGCCCGGGAGCTGGGGACGCTGACCGGCGGGCTGGGCGGGCTCGGTCTGCCGCCTGGCTTGCTGGGGTAAGCCGATGACCGAGGTGCCGGGGGCGCTGACCCGGCTGATGGAGGAGCTTGGCCGGCTGCCGGGCATCGGGCCCAAGACCGCCCAGCGCCTCTCCTTCTATCTATTGCGAACCCCGCGGGACTCGGTGGAGCGGCTGGCCGGGGCCCTGGTGGAGCTCAAGGCCCGCATCCGCTTCTGCGAGCAGTGCTTCTTCATCGCCGAGGGCGACCGCTGCGCCATCTGCCTGTCCCCACGTCGAGATCGGTCAATCCTGTGCGTGGTGGAAGAGCCACTCGATGTGCTGGCGATCGAGCGGACGGGCGAGTACCACGGGGTGTACCACGTGTTACAGGGAGCGATCTCGCCCATCGACGGCATCGGGCCGGGGGAGCTCAAGATTGCTGAGCTGGTGGCCCGCCTGCGGCGAGAGCCGGTCGCCGAGGTGATCCTGGCCACCGACCCGGACATGGAGGGGGAGGCCACCGCGTCCTACCTGGCCGAGCAACTTGAGCCCCTGGGGGTGCGCACCTCGCGGCTGGCGCACGGACTGCCCGTCGGCGGGGAGCTGGAGTACGCGGATGAGCTGACCCTGGCCCGGGCCTTTGCCGGACGCCAGGCGTTTTAGCCGCCGCCGTTTCGGGAACCCTTACTGGGCCGCCGGCGCGTTGACAGTCGCGGGTCGGCCCGTGGTATCATTCTCGGGCTGCCCATCAAGGGAGGAGACTCCTACGGCTGTCGAGGCGGCGAGTACCTTAACAATTGAAGAGTGGACACGACTTCTCCGGTAGGGCCCTGAAATGTCGCAGGGACCTGTCGATTCGAAGCTCAACCCCGGCAGCTGATGCTGGGGAAGTTTTTACGGAGAGTTTGATCCTGGCTCAGGATTAACGCTGGCGGCGTGCCTGACACATGCAAGTCGAACGGGTGCCAGTTGCCCGCAAGGGTGGCTGGCGCTAGTGGCGGACGGGTGAGTAACACGTGGGCAACCTGCCCAAGAGTGTGGGATAACCCTGCGAAAGCAGAGCTAATACCGCATGTGGCTGCCGGAAGGCATCTTCTGGCAACTAAAGTCGCAAGACGCTCTTGGATGGGCCCGCGGCCTATTAGCTAGTTGGTGAGGTAACGGCCCACCAAGGCTGAGATGGGTAGCTGGTCTGAGAGGACGATCAGCCACACTGGGACTGAGACACGGCCCAGACTCCTACGGGAGGCAGCAGTGAGGAATTTTCCGCAATGGGCGAAAGCCTGACGGAGCAACGCCGCGTGAGGGATGAAGTCTCTAGGGATGTAAACCTCTGTTGGGAGGGA
>DASPZT010000100.1:0-5640 GCA_035636135.1 Candidatus Limnocylindria bacterium
ACCGCTCAAGGCGGTAATAAATCTGGCAGCCCAGTCAAAAGCCGAAGGCCAGGTTGACGAAAGCCAGCAAGAGGACGATCCAGGCCAGGGCCCATCCCACGATAGGAACGGCCAGCAGGAAGGCCAGCGAGGCCAGCAGCAGGAAGACGCCGCCCAGGATCTGGGCAAAGTTGTGCGGCCGCGGGCTTTCTTCGACCGGCCGCGGTCCCAAGAGCCCGGCGGGGCGCAGGACGGCCAGGTACACCTGCCGGAAGAGGGCCGCCCGGGGCTCGATCGCGCCCACCAGCATCACCAGCGCCAGCACCGGAAGCGCCCACCACAGGGCCGGCCAGAGAGCGCTGAGCAGAAAGGCCAGCAGCACCGTCAGCACGATGCCTGCCTGGTTGACCTTGAGCGCCGTACGGTCGATCACTGGGGGCCTCCCGACATTCTTGACTATGGCGATCACCATAGTCAGGTATCTAGCGTATCAAGCCCAGCGGCCGAATTCAACCGGGAAGTCGCTCGGGAGCGGTTACGGGGCCGGCGACCCGGGCACTCTGGCCGGACGGTCCACCCGAGACTCGAGCTGCAGCCCGAGGAGGCCGGCCGCCACCGGCCAGCCGGGATCGTTGCTCCGCACCAGCTCTGCCATCCGCTCCAGCGCGGCGGGCGTGTTGAGGTCGTCTTCCAGGGCTTCGAGGACCTCGCCGGAACGGCCCGAGCTACCGTCGGATGGCGGGGCCGCTCCCGACCGGAGGTGCGCCGTCCACTCGGCGGCGGCCATCATCTGATCGTCGGTGTACTCCCAGGGCGCGCGATAGTGTCGACGCAGCAGGAGAACGCGGATGCTGTCGGCGTCGAAACGGCCGAGGAGGTCGCGGACCAGCACCAGGTTCTTCAGGGACTTGCTCATCTTCTCGCCCCGGTAGCGGAGCATGCCGATGTGCATCCAGGTCCGCGCAAACGGTCGCACGCCGGTGGCCGCCTCGGACTGTGCGATCTCGCTCTCGTGGTGGGGAAAGATCAGGTCTTCCCCACCGCCATGGATGTCGACCTGGGGACCGAGATGCTCGAGGGCCATCGCCGAGCATTCGATGTGCCAGCCCGGCCGGCCGGCGCCCCAGGGACTGTCCCAGGTCGGCTCGTCGGCGAGACTCCGCTGCCAGAGCAGAAAGTCGAGCGGATCCTCCTTGCGCGGATCCGACGGATCGCCGCCCCGCTCCTGCGACCAGACGATCATCTGCTCGCGGGAGGCGTGGCTCAGCCGCCCGTACTCCGGAAAGCTCGCCACCCGGTAATAGAGGTTGCCCTCGCGGGCGTAGGCGTGCCCGGACGCCTGCAGCCGCCCGGCCATAACGATGATCTGCGGCACCGTCTGGCTGGCGTACGGAAACACGTCCGGGGGCAGCACGTGCAGGTCGCGCATGTCCTGCTTGTAGAGGCGGGTCTCCTTGGTCGCCAGCTGGTCCCAGGAAATCTTAAGCTGGCGGGCCCGTTTCATGATGTCGTCGTCGATGTCGGTGACGTTCTGGACATAGCGCACCGAGCGGTCGCCCGCCCGGAGGGCGCGGACCAGGACGTCGAACATCACGTAGGTGAAGGCGTGACCGAGATGGGTGGTGTCGTAGGGCGTGATGCCGCACACGTACACCCCAATCGCCGATCCCGCGACCGAGTCTAACCGCCCGGTCTCCGTATTGCGCAGCCGCATCAGCGCCACTGTAGTGGAGTACCCGGAAGTTCGTTGGTCTCTCAGCCGTTGCACCTGAGATGGTCCTGCCGCGCGGCCGCCTGGAGCGGGCCACCCTGGGCGTGGTGGTCCTCCTGCTGGTGGGCAGCCTGGGGATGCTCACGCCCAGCATCCGCGGGTTAATTTCGCCAGCGCCGTCCCCGCCGCCCACCCCCACCCCAACCCCCCCGGCGCCTCAGGGTGTGCTGTTCGCCGACGAGCTGGACCGGGCTCTGCAGAGCGTGGTGACGCTGGTGGTCTTGAACGATACCGGCCTCACGTTCGGCACGGCGGTGGCCATCGACAACAAAGGTTATCTGCTGACCTCCGCGCAGCTGCTCCAGTCCGCCCGAGCCGCCCGGGTGGTGGACAACACCGGAGGCATGCACGCCGTCACGGTGATTGGCATTGACCCCACGCATGGCATCGCGCTGGTGCGGAGTGCGGTCGTGTCCGCAGTGCCCCTCCCGTTCGGTTCCACCAGCAGCCTGCAGACCCGCGATCCGGTCTCCGTGCTGGCCAGCCCGAAGAACGATTCCCTGCCGTCCAGCTTGCCAGGCGCGGTGACGATGGTCGCCACCTCGACCACCGTGAACGGCGCCCCGGTGGCGCCCCTCTTCCAGCTGCACGCCGACCTGCAGACCGGCAACGCCGGCAGCCCGGTGGTGGGCTACGGCGGCAAGCTCCTGGGGATCATCCTGCCCGGCCCGCGGCTGCCGGCCATCAACCCCATGGCGGCACCCATCGAGTCAGCCCAGACGGACCTGCTCGCGTGGCACGGCGTTTCGGGGACGGCCCTGCCGTTGGCCGACCTTCCCCCCGGCCTGCTGCTGCGGGGCAGCGGAGAAGCCAGCCCCAACCCATCCGCGGCGGCGTCCGCGTCGCTCTCCGGTGTCCAGCCCGCGCAGGCGAAAGCCGGGCAGGACACCACCCTCGTGATCCAGGGATCGGGGTTTGTGGGGGGCGCCGCCGCGTCGGTCCACTTCACGCCCCTCTCCGGCAGCACCGGTGCCTTTGACGGTCGGAATGTGGCCGTTAACAGCGCCACCACGATCGCCTGCCTGGTGCCCGCGGGTCAGCGGGTGCAGGACTACGCGGTCAGCGTGACCAATGGCGATGGCACTCCCGTGGGTGGGACCGTCGCGTTCACCATCATCCCCTAACCTTATTGCGTGACCGCACCAGGGCGGACGTCGCCGCTCCTCATCGTGCTCAGTGCCCTCTTCGTCACCGTCCTCCTGACGTCGAATCTGATCGCCGTCAAGCTGGTCGCGTTTGGCCCCTGGATCCTGCCGGCCGCGGTGATCGTGTTTCCGCTCTCGTACCTGTTTGGCGATGTGCTGACCGAGGTCTACGGCTATGCCGTCGCGCGCCGCGTGATCTGGCTGGGCTTCGCCTGCAACCTGGTGTTCGTGCTGTTCATCTCGCTGGCCGGGGCGCTGCCTGGCGCTCCGTTCTGGCAGGCCGCCGACCAGGCGGCCTACAACCGCATCCTCGGCTTTACCCCGCGCTTGCTGGCGGCGTCGTTTGTCGCCTACCTGGCCGGCGAGTTCCTCAACTCGTTCGTCATGGCGCGGCTCAAAATCCTGACTTCGGGACGGCGCCTGTGGACCCGCACCATCAGCTCGACCGTCCTGGGGCAGGCCCTGGACTCCGCCATATTCATCACCGGTGCGTTCGTGGGCATCCTGCCCGCCAGCCTGCTGCTCCGCACCATCGTGACCCAGTGGGCGTTCAAAAGCCTGTACGAGATTGTCGCCACGCCGCTGACCTATGCGGTCGTCGGTTTCCTCAAGCGGGCCGAGCGGCAGGACCCCTTCGATGTCAAGACCGACTTCAATCCGTTCACGCTGGCGGACTAGAGCCCGGATCCGGGCTCAGGCGCTGAGCTAGCGCTCGACGCCCTGGCGGAAGCCCTCGACGTTCAGGATCAAACCAGGCAGCAGGTCCGCGAACAGGCGGGCCACCCGCACCAGGTTGTCCAGCTCGGCGGCGGGGACCCCCTCGCTCCGGAGGATATCGCGGGAGATGGTGACCGGCTCCTCCAGCCGGTCGGCGGCCGCATCCCCGGCCTCGGCCAGGGCGTCGCGCGCCAGCTGGTAGGGCGACGACAGAATGGCGCTCTTCAAGTCTTCCCAGGCGTGGTGGAAATACTCCGGCCAGCGGGCCAGCGCCCGGTAATCGGTGTTGACCACCGGCAACCCCAGGGTCTGCTGAATGTCCTGGAAGATGGGCGCCACCAGAGCCGGCGGATGACCCGGGTCGACCAGGTCGATCCGCCGATGGCGGATGTGCTCCTCACCCGGAGGCGGCTTCTCCGGCCGCAGATCAGTGTCCTCTGACGGTCCCTGACGGCGGAGCCCTTCCAGGCTTCGACTCACCGCGCGGGCGCAGATCAGCAGCTTGGGGTTGCCGTAATTGAAGGTCTCACAGACTATTCGGATCGCGTGCGGGTCCCCACCCCAGCCCTCCACCTGGGACCGGTCGTAGCCCGGCGGATACAGGTCCCTCATGGCCGTCGTCGCCTGCTCCCGAAGCTGCCTGGCATCGGCGCGGAACTCGAGGGTGACCACATTAGGCTTCAGCTCGGCCCAGGCCAGCCGCAGGAACGGCGGATACATCGCGTACCCCTGGAAGATGGCCGCCGTCCAGGGGATCCCCAGGAGATCCCGGGTCTCTTCGTAGATGGCGGCGACATCCGGCGGGGCGCCGTCCTCCGGGACCAGCTGGAGGCGCGGCAGCGTCCCGGTGCGGGACTGGCTCATGTTCGTCCACCCTACGCCGCGGGCCGGCTTGCCGGCAACTTGGGCATGACACCCACCGTCGGCCCAGCAATTTTCGCCCCGC
Source organism: Candidatus Limnocylindria bacterium (assembly GCA_035636135.1). GTDB lineage: Bacteria > Chloroflexota > Dormibacteria > CF-121 > CF-121 > CF-121. The sequence goes on from DASPZT010000100.1 coordinate 4,559, forward strand.
CGCCCCGTCACACAGGGCGATGGCCAAAGCGCAGTTCCACCGCGGCGGGCTGCTGGCGATCAGCGCCGCCGTGCTGATCGTGACCTTCGCCAGCGGTTACGCCCTGGGCCACGGCACCACCCACCAGGCCTCCGCCGCCGCCGGGACTTGCACCTGGACGACGTTCCCCTCGTATCCCAACGTCACGGCTCTCCCGCGCCCGGGCAACGCTGGCGTGGCATATCGGACCTTCGCCTCGGCCAGCCGGGTAGCGCGCTTTTACCAGGCCGGGGCCGGCCAGACCGCGTGGACGTTCGTCGCCACCCAGGATGGCGGGCCGACCTGGGTCTTCCATTTCACCGAAAACAGTGGCTGCCATGGCATCCTCACCGTCCAGGCGGACCAGGCCGGCGGCACGGTCGTGGAAGCGAACCCGACGTCAACAGCTGACTGATACAGTGGGTCCCGTGAAGTACGGGGCGCGGATGATCGCCGAGTCAGCGCTGGAGGCGGTCCCCAACCCGAACCCGGAGCGCGATTATGAGATCGACCTGTCGATCCCCGAATTTACGTGTCTCTGCCCGCGGTCCAACTTCCCCGACTTCGCCACCATCCGCATTCACTACGTCCCGGACCAATCCATCGTCGAGCTCAAGTCGCTAAAGCTCTACATCAACCAGTTCCGCGACCAGGAACTGTTCCACGAGCAAGCCATCAACCGGATCCTGGATGACCTGGTGGCGCTGATCCAGCCGCGCCTCATGGAAGTGGTGTGGGACTTCAATGTCCGTGGCAATATCAAGACGGTAGTCACCGCCCGCCACCCGGAACGACTGGCCTCCCCCAACGGCGCCTAGTGTCCCGGATCGGAGGTTCATTGAGAAAGTCGCGGCCTCGGCGGCCGGTGCCAAGGCAGGGGTGGCGGAAGAAGGAGCCTATCGGTTGATAGGTGACGACTTCCGCCGGGCCCCCCTAACGCCGGCATCAGCGCCGCAGGCGCCCGGCCGCCCAGGCCGATGAATTTCCAACGAATTTCTGATCCGGGACACTCAGTTAACGGACTTTGCGGTGGGCTCCCTCGACCGACTTCAGCGCGTAATGGT
>DASPZT010000101.1:0-3761 GCA_035636135.1 Candidatus Limnocylindria bacterium
GCCTCCAGGGCGTCCAATCGCTCGGCGGCGGCCTGGTAGGCGGCCTCCAGCGGACCGGGACGCACGTGGGTGATCAGCTTCAGGCGGTGCTGCACGTGGTCGAAGCAGGCCAGCGTGTCGCTGATCAGGAACACTCCGTCGGGCACCCCCAGCGGGTCCGCGTCCGGGATGGGGACGCGCTCCAGGTAGCGGGCGGCTTCGTAACCGAGGTAGCCGACCGCGCCGCCGCAGAAGCGGGGCAGGCCGTCCGACGGCTCGGCCCGGAACCCGGCCAGGTAGCGCTGCAGCGCGTCCAGCGGATCGCGCCCCGGTAAAACCTGGGAGCCGGATTCGTTGGCGAGCCGCGCGGCGCCATCCCGGATCGTGATGACGGCCATCGGGTCCGACGCCACGAAGGAGTAGCGGCCCAGCCGCTCCCCGCCCTCCACGCTCTCCAGCAAGTAGGCGGGGCCGGTCCCTGCCAGCGCCGCAAACGCTGACACCGGGGTCAGGGTGTCGGCCAGTGCCTCGCGAAAGACCGGGACCATGGGCGCTCGCTCGGCCCGCGCGCGGACCTCGTCGAGCGTGAGCGAGAGCACCTCAGGCGGTGGCGGCGATCTTCTCCAGGACCCCGCGCATCCGGCGCACCCCCTCCTCGATCTGCTCCACCGAATTGGCGTACGACAACCGGATGAAGCCCTTGCCCATCTCGCCGAAGGACGTCCCCGGCAGCACCGCCACGCCCCCTTCGTACAGCATCCGGTCGGCCAGCTCGCGCTCGTTCTGCCCGGTCCCCGTGATGTTGGGGAAGACGTAGAAGGCGCCCAGCGGTTTGTGGCAGCGCACTCCGGGGATGGCGTTCAGGCGATCGACGACCACGTCGCGCCGGCGCTTGAACTCGGCCACCATGGCCTCCACCGCCCGGTCCGATTCGGGCGAGGACAGCGCCTCGATGGCGGCCATCTGGGTGAAGGCGGCCGCGCAGGAGCTGCTGTTGATCATCAGCGTCTCCATCCGCTGCGCCAGGGGCAGGGGCGCCACCGCAAACCCGAGCCGCCAGCCGCACATGGCGTAGGCCTTGCTCAGGCCGTCGGAGTAGATGGTGCGATCCACCATCCCCGGCACGGTGAGGATGGAGGGGTGAAGGCCGCCATAGGTGATCTGCCCATAGACCTCGTCGGAGAGCACGTAGAGGTCATGACGCTGGGCCAACTCGGCGATGGCTTCCAGGTCCTTGTGCGACAGCACGCCGCCGGTCGGGTTGTGGGGCGCGTTGATCACGATCAGGCGCGTGCGCGGCGTGATCTTGCCCTTCAGCTCCTCGACGTCCAGGCGGAAATCGTTTCGCTCGCGCAGCGCGATGGGCACCGCCTTTCCCCCGGCCATCGTCACCAGCGATTCGTAGATCGGGTAGCCCGGGTCCGGCACAATCGCCTCGGTCCCCTCGTCGATGAGGGCCAGGATGGTGAACAGCAGGACGTTCTTGGAGCCGGGCACCATGACCACCTGCTCGGGCTGCACGTCGACCTCGTAGGTTCGGCGGATCCAGTCGGCCACCGCCTGGCGGGCCGGCATCAGCCCGCCGGCCGGCGTGTAGTGGGTGAAACCGTCGCGGATGGCTTTCTGGGCCGCCTCCACGATGTTGGGCGGCGTGGGGAAATCGGGCTCGCCAATCTCCAGGTGGACGATGTTCTTGCCCTGCGCCTCCAGCTTGCGCGCCTTGGCCAGCACCTCGAACGCGGTCTCGGTGCCCAGGTTTTCCATCCGGCGGGCCAGCTTGAGCGGCATCAGAATTTCACCGTGAAGGGCGGCAGGTCGCCCCGGAACGGCAGCCAGTGAACGCGCACGTCTTGAATGCGAGCCGATCGGGGACCCTGGCGGAGCGCGCCCAGAAACAGGTCCAGGTCCTCTGGGCGGCCTTCGGCCTCCACCTCCACCGCGCCATCGTAGCGGTTGCGTACCCAGCCGTGAAGGCCCAACTGGATGGCACGCCGCTCGGCGAAGAAACGAAAGCCGACGCCCTGGACGTCGCCCAGGATCTCGGCCCGAAAGCGCTTGGGCTCAGCCTTCGGCGACGGCGACGACGGAGACGCGTTGGGGGGCATCAGCGATGGCTTTCAGCGTGTGGCGAACGACGGGCAGGTAGGTCTGGGCCAGCTGCCGGGCCGATTGTTCGGTGGGGGCGGCGATGATCAGCCGTTCCCGGTCCAGGTACCAGCAAGTGGCGGTGGCCTGCCACAGGTACCAGGCGCTGTCCGGCAGGTTCAGGCTCAGGAGGACCTGCAGCTCCCGCCAGACCTGCCTTGCCTCCACTGCGATCCATCCTATACCTCTGCCCAGAGCCCGACAAGGGTCCTACCATGAGCCGGTGGGGCTGACCAATGAGCTGAAATCGCGAGCCCGGGAGCTCGGATTCGTGGCGGTCGGCGTCACCAGCGCCGACCCCTTTAAGGAGGCCCAGCAGGCCTCCATCGAGCGGACCGAAGCCGGCCTGATGGACGGGCTCAGCTGGTGGAGCCGGGAGCGGGCCGAGAGCAGCGCCGAGCCCCGCCGGCGAACCCCAGCGGCCCGGAGCGTGGTGGCCCTCGCCTTCCCCCACCCGGTCCCACCCGCCGGCGGGACGGCGGACGACGGTCCCCGCGGCCGGATCGCCGGCTATGCGCTGGGCCGCGACTACCACGAGCTGCTGGAGGAGCGGATGGCGCCCCTCGTCGATCTCTTGAAGGAGCGCGGCGCGGCCAAGACGTACGTCGACCACGGCTGGATGCTGGACCGGGCCGCCGCCGCCCAAGCCGGGCTGGGCTGGCTGGGCAAGAACACCAACCTGCTGGTGCCCGGCCACGGCTCCTACGTCCTGCTGGCTGAGATCGTGACCGCGGCGGAGCTCGATCTCGACCAGCCGCTGAAGAAGACCTGCGGCAGCTGCGACGCGTGCCTGCGCGTCTGTCCCACTGGCGCGTTGGTCGCACCCGGCGTGCTCGACAACCGCCGTTGTATCGCCTTCTGGACCATCGAGCACAAGGGCGTCATCCCGGTCGAGATCCGGCCCCTGATCGGCGACTGGGTCTTCGGCTGCGACCTGTGCCAGGAGGTCTGCCCCATCAATCGCTCGGCGGCGGCGCCCGACCCGCAGGCGCTGGCCGCCTACCGGGCGCTGACCAATCACCGGCCGCTGCTCGAAGAGCTGCTCACGCTGGACGAGACCGCCTTCCGGGTGCGCTTCCGGGGCACCGCCATCTGGCGCACCCGTCGCAGCGGGTTGCTGCGCAACGCCTGCGTGGCGCTGGGAAACATCGGCGACCGCGACGCCATCCCCGCCCTGGGTCGGGCGCTCGCCGATGCCGAGCCCTTGATCCGCGGCCATGCCGCCTGGGCGCTGGGCCGGATCGGCGGGGCCGGCGCCCGCCGTCAGCTGGACGCGGTGCTCAGGCGCGAGCCCGAGGCCTGGGTGCGCGCCGAGGCCGAGATGGCGCTCGAGGCGTGCGGGTCGCTCGTGTTCCGGTGACCGGCGTGGATGCCTTGCCCTCCTCGGCCCGCGCCAGCATGAAGAGCAGGTCGGACAGCCGGTTCACGTAGCGCAGGACTTCGCCATTCGGCAGCATCCCTGCTTCCTGCACCGCCACGATCCGCCGCTCGGCGCGCCGGCACACGGTGCGGGCCACGTCCAGGGCCGCCGCCGCGCTGGTCCCACCCGGGATCACGAACGCATCCGCCAGCGGAACCACGGCCTCCAGCCGGTTGATCTCGCCCTCCAGTTGCGCGGTCATCGCCTCGGTCACCAC
>DASPZT010000102.1:0-2337 GCA_035636135.1 Candidatus Limnocylindria bacterium
ATATTGCCGTTGACAAAGGCCGCCAGGTTGCCAAACATCGGGCGGAGCGAGACCGCGGCGTCTTTAGGCAGCAGCGCCCGGAAGGCGGTCTTCGCCTGCTCGCTGGGCTTGGGCATCGCGCCGGGTTTCATGGAGCTCATCGCTTAATGAGACGCCCTCTACGACCCTCTCCGCAAGGAGGAGGAAGAGCCCCCAGCGTCCGGCGGTGAGTCGCCAGGCTCGGCTTCGTCGCCGTGCCCCAGGTAGGCGGCCGACTGGGCCCCAATGTAGCCCAGCCCCAGGAGCGCCAGCGGGAGCTTGACGTACCAGGGGGCGTGCGGCATGGCCAGCCAGATCAGGACCGCCGCCCCCACGGCAGCAACGATCGGAGCGATGAAACGCCGCCGATCGCGGATCGTCGTCCCCGCCAGAAGCCGAGACACCCAGTCAAGAACTGATCGATCAGCTGGTTGCCGGGGCATATCCCAAGCCTACGCCCGAGTTGGCCACAAAGCGAACTGGCGGCAAGTTCACCAGGAGACGGGCGTTGTTCCCCTTGCAAAGGCTGTGCGAAAACCGGGGACCGGACGCCGTCCCACGAAGCGGTACCGGCGATTCAACCAAGGAGACCCGTTCGCCATCCACCTAGGGCAACTCGGGGGGGAGGCTCGCCGCGCGCTTCGCCGCCTTCGTCGGGCACTCCCGCTGATCGCCCCCACACTGCGGCGGATCGCCAGCGGGGAACTGGCGCACGAGATTTCGGAGAAATCGCCGAGGCTGCGTGGGATCCGGCTGCCGCCGTCGACCTTTCGCGTGGTGGCAATTGCCTTTTGGGCGGTCACCACCGCCCGGCTGATCTCGACCTACTCGGGACCGGGCCTGCATCTCAACTACCCGGCCCTCTGGGCGGTCATCGTGGCCGGCTACCTCCTCGCCATTCCCCTCTGGTTCTTGCCCCAGATCCGGATCCCCACCGAACAGCTCTTTGGCGCGATCGTGATTTGCATCTCACTCGCCCTCCTCGCCCTGAGCGTGATCGGCCACGTTCGCTCGCGCGATCTTCTCGCCGTCTACCTGGGCGCCGCCGTCTTCACCGCCATCCTGCTCCCGATCCGGGCAGCCATGGCGGCCGCGCTGTTGGGCGCACTGGCGGCCGCCGTCCCGCTGCTGGCCGGCTGGTCCGCCTATTTCGACCGAGCCCTGCTGGTGCTGGTGTCGGTCATTGGCCTCCTCACCTCCATCCAGGCCCGGACGATGGGCACCCTGGGCACGGACAAGCGACGCGCAGAGGGGGACCGGCGGCAGATGGAAGAGACGTACGTGGCGACCATCAGCGCGCTGGCGGCGGCCACCCTTGCCGAAGATGGGTCCGCCGAAGCCCGCTCGCGGGGGACCGCGGCGCTGGCCGTGGCGGTCGCCCGGCGGTTGGGATTGGGAAGACGCCAGCTCAGGTTGCTCGAATACGCGGCGCTGCTCCAGGACGTCGGGAAGGTCGCCTCGGGTTATGTCCTGAGCGAGCCAGATCCGTTGAACGACGAGGACATGGCGCTGATCCGGCAGCACCCGGTGATCGCCGAGCGGATCCTCTCGGTCGTCCCCGCCCTGGCGCCGATTACGCCGGTGATCCGGGCCCAGTACGAGCGCTGGAACGGGAGCGGCTACCCGGACGGCCTGGCGGGCCGCGCCATCCCGCTGGGGGCGCGGATCCTGCACGTATGCAGGGCCTACCATGTCATGAGCTCGGACCGCCCCTATCGCCCTGCCCAGTCGCAGGATGAAATCCTGGCGGAACTCCAGGAGCAGGCCGGCAAGCAGTTTGACCCCCGCGTGGTCGACGCCCTCGCGGTGGTGGTGCGAGCAGGTGAGGTGGAAGCCATCCGCCCCCGCTCACCGGTCGACGGCCAGGCCTCGACCCCCCGCGAGTGGGTCCAGCAGCTCCAGACCCTGGAGGGGCTGGGCAACCGTCTGGGGAGCGAGGAAAGCGTCGAGCATATCTGCCGGGCCGTGGCGGAAACGGTCGTGGCCATAATTCCGCACGATCAGGCCGGCATCCTGCTCCTGCGGGCGGAGGACCAGCGGCTGGTGCCCACCTACCTCAGCCGGTCGGAGCGCGCGGAGTCTGCGGAGATGCCGGCCGTGCAGGAGATCGCGGTCGGCGAAGGCATCGCCGGTTCGGTGGCCGAGACCAAACGGGGGATCGTCGTCGGCGACGCCAACCGGCATCCGAAAGCCAGCCTGGCCCGCAAGGTGAACGAATCCATGCTGGCGGCCCCCGTCGTGTTCAAGGAGGAACTGCTGCGCGTGGCCGTGGTGTCCAAGCTGGGTCTCAACCAGTACACCGGGGACCACTTGAGGCTG
>DASPZT010000103.1:0-2713 GCA_035636135.1 Candidatus Limnocylindria bacterium
TGCCGCCGCCCTGGCCGGGGCCCAGGAATTGATTCCGACCGGAGCCAACGCCGGGCAGTCGCCGGCCATGCAGCAGAGCGCCCGCACCCAGGCCGCCCTGTATGCCTTCAAGACGTTTAACGACACGCCGGCCGGCGGCAACTACACCACGTCCCCCACCACGGTGACGGCGCAGCAGGTACCCGCCCAGGCCACCATCACGACCCCGGGGAGGAACAACAACCCCAATGAAATCATCGTGCAAGTCACCTACAACGTGCCCATGACCTTTGCCTCCATCCTGGGCTTCCAATCGCAGCCCGTGACTGCGGTGGCGATCGCCCACGGCGGCTTCTACAACAAGACCTACACCATCTTTGGCTTCGATTCCACGGGGTCGGGCAACAGCGTGAACGACGACCAGAACGGCTGGGGCCAGATCGACAACGGCGCCAACGGCACCGACATGTGCAGCGTCAACCCGGCCCAGGGGAAGCTGGTCTCCAACGCCAAGTGGCACGCCCCCAACCCGACACAGCAGGGCGTCAACCTCAATGGGACGTTCTACTACGCCCAGGCCAGCGACACCCACGCCGTTGTCCTGTACTGGTACGGCCCGGTCTCCCCGACCACCTCCGGCATCGAACCGGCTCCCAACTACGAGCCGCCAGCTATGCCCAGCTACACCGGCTACCAGTCCCCCGTCGGCGGCGTCCCACACTACCACCCCGGCGTCTACCAGGGGGGCGCGAACAGTATCAACATCTCAAGCGGAACCACCATCTTCGATAACGGCATCTATTACTTCCAGGACGCCAACTTCACCATCACCGGCGGGAGCGTGTCGAACACATCGACCGGCGGCCCACGCTACAACGCGGTGGGCGGCTACAGTGACCTGCCGGTCGACACCCACGGGACTGGCATGAACGGCGTGGAGTTCGTCTTCAGCGGCGACTCCGCCTTCAGCGCCTCGGGCAATGCCAGCGTCTTCTTCGTGGCGTCCAGCGTCGTGCCCCAGGGCGTGGCCGACAGCATCGCCTTCTTCATCAAGTCGACCGATACCATCTCCGGGCCTGGCGGAATCGTCTGGTCGGAGACGGTCAACCCTGGAGGCTTCTTCCAGGTCTGGGGCACGGTCTTCGACCAGGACACCAACGGCTCGCACGGCACCCAGGTCCTCGTCACGGGCGTCAGCACCCAGCTCAACCCACGGCCGCTGTATGCGGTTACCGGGAGCCTGATCGCGCCCCAGGTCGACCTGGACAACGGCGGCCTGCCGGGCACTACCAGCACCAGTTACACGCCCAGCTCGGCGCCGAACTGGCCTGCTGGACCATGCGGCTACCGCGCCAACCCGGCCGGGCTGCTGGTCCAGTACAACCCGAACTATGCCCCCCACTTCAAGGGCCTCGCCTACCTCGTCAAATAGCCGGCCCGATGCCGCATAACGAGGGGGTTCGCCCTACAATTCGGGACACACCAAACGCACCCAGGGAGACCCGCCCGACGTGGACCACGCGATCTACTGCTTTCTGGACGGCGAGACCCTGCACGGGGATCCGCCGCGCGATCTCGACGCGCCCGTCCTGGAAACACGGATCCACAACCTGGGCACCAATAACCGGGGCGCGTTCGTGCCGCTCAGCAGCCTGAAGTACGTCCTGCTCGACTCCCGGGCGCCCGCTGAGAACCTGGACCTCAACCGCTATCAGCGGATCGCCATCCATTTTGTGGACAACGAGGTCCTGCGCGGCTACAGCGAGCGCCAGTTTCGGTCGTCGCGGTACGGGGTGAACCTCACCCTGATCTCCCCGGACCGGTCCGAGCTCAAGGAGCTGGGCATCCCCTTCACCGCCCTCAAAGGCATCTTCTATCTAAAGACCTGGGAGGGCGGGGAATCGCCGATCGTGGAATCGGACTGGGTTCCCAAGATCCTGGAGAGCCGGGAACGCGAGCAGCGCCGGTATCAGTACGGCGGCCCGGGACGGATCCGCCACAAGATGCCGTTGCTGGAGCGCATCCTGCGGCGCCGCCGGATCGCCGAATAATTCGACGCGAATTGCTATGCTCCCGATGAATATGGAGCCTGCGGCCGCGCCGGTGCCGGCCGCCCCGCGGCCCGAAAGCCTTCGCAACCGTATCCTCGACCCCCGAACCCTGATTTCCTTCGCCATCCTGGCGCTGGTCCTGTGGCTGGTGCTGACCCATGTCCGGCTGGACTACCGCCAGAGCCTGACGGCCATCCGCCAGACCAACCTGGTGCTGTATGCGGCAGCCTTCCTGGCCTTCTACCTGTCCATGGCCGTGCGCGCCGTCCGCTGGCAGCTCCTCCTCCGCAACACCGGTGAGGAAAGCCGGCTGCCCGGCCTGTTCCACATCATCATCCTGGCCTTCTTCGCCAACTGCCTGCTGCCGGCCAAGATGGGTGACTTCTACCGCGCCTACCTGGTACGCCAGCGCACCCCCATCTCGGGCAGCAAGGCGCTGGGCACCATCGTCAGTGAACGTGTGATCGACTTCCTGGTGCTGATGACGCTCCTGATCATCAGTGGCCTGATCAGCTTTCACGCCGTGATCCCGTCTCGGTTCGTGCCGGCGGTGGTCGCCGGGGTCATCATCGCGCTGGCCCTGGTGGTGGGACTGGTCGGGCTGCGGTTCTCGCGAGGATGGTTCTCCCGCTGGCTTCCGCACCGATATCGGGACCGGGCGCGCACCTTCAAGCGCGGCCTGC
>DASPZT010000104.1:0-4304 GCA_035636135.1 Candidatus Limnocylindria bacterium
CTGTCGGTCCGAGAGGACGTCAGTTTCGGTCCCGAGAACCTCTGCCTTCCGATCGACGACATTCAGCGGCGGGTGATGGCGTCGCTCGCCTTCACTGGCATGACCGAGTACCTCGAACGGGGTTCAGACCAGCTGTCGGGCGGCGAGGCCCAGCGGGTCGTCTTGAGCTGCCTGCTGGCGCTGGACGCGCCCCTGCTCGTGCTGGACCAGCCGGCCGCCGAACTCGACCCGGAGGGGCGCCGGCAGGTGTACCAGAACCTGCACCGGCTCAACCGGGAGGGGAAGACCATCGTCGTGGTCGAAGACCGCCTGGGCGACGTCGCCGGGTTCGCCAGCCGGATCATCTTGATGCAGAAGGGCTCGGTGGTTCGGGACGAGCCCATCCGCGCCTTCTTCGCCAGATCGGACCTGGACACCTTCGGCATCCGCATCCCGGACACCGTGTTGCTGCACCACTACCTTCAGGAGCGAGGGGTCAATTCCCGGGTCGTGCCTCTCACTGTGGAGGAGGTGGTAGAGGGGCTGGCCAGGGACACCCCAACCCCGACCCTCCCCCTGAGGGGGAGCGAGACAGGCGCCGAGACCCCCCACCCTACCGTCCCCGGCAAGGGGGGAGGAGAATCGGACGACCCCCTGAGTGGGAGGGAGACAGCGGCGCCTCTGATCGCGATCTCGCACCTCTCGTTCAGCTATCCGAACGGCGCCCGGGCCCTGGACGACGTCAGCCTGAGCTGCCGGACCGGGGAGTTCGTGGCCATCATCGGCGAGAACGGCGCCGGCAAGACCACCCTGGCCAAGCACCTGATCGGGCTGCTGGCGCCCGCGCCCGGGACCGTGGTGGTGGCGGGGAAAGACGTCTCCCAGCTCAGTGTGGCCCAGGCCTCCCGGTTGGTCGGGTACCTCTTCCAGGACCCCGACTACCAGATCTTCAACGGGTCGGTCTTCGACGAGGTCGCCTTCGGGCTGCGCGCCCGCAAAGTGCCCAAAGCCCAGGTCGAGGAGGAGACCATGGCGGCGCTTGGCCGCTTGAAGCTGGACCACCTCCGGAACGAGCACCCGTATACCCTCAGCCGCGGGCAGCGCCAGCGGCTGGCATTGGCCTCGACCTGGGTGCTCCGGCCGCCCATTCTGCTGGTGGACGAGCCGTCCACCGGCCTGGACCACCGGGAGGCGGCCGACCTGATGGGCCTGCTGGAGGAGTTCCGGGCGGGGGGCGGAACGGTCCTCATCATCACCCATGACTTGGAGCTGGTTTTCGAGTACGCTCTGCGCGTGGTGGTGATGCGGAGGGGCACCATTCGCCTCGACCTGCCGACCGCCCGGGTGCAGGAGCACTTCGTCGAGGTCTCGGCGGCCGGCGTCCACCTGCCCCAATTCATGCACCTGGTGGCCGCCCTAGCTCTGCCGCCCGCCACGAACGACGTCCCGGCCATCGGGGAGGCCGTCCTGGCCGGGTTGGGGAGGTGATCGCCGGCCAAGAGGCATAGCCGTCAGGCGTCGCCGTTCGACAGATTTCGAGGGAGGGAGAAATCACATGTCCGTAAAGACCGGCACACTCCAGGGGCTGGTGGGCCAGGAGCAGCCGCTCAGCCGCCACCAGCTGCAAATCTTCCGCTTCGATGCCAAAGCGCTGGTCGCGGGCGTCATCCTCGGCGTCGTCATGACCATCATCAACGCCGGCATCCTCGAGCGAATTGATACGGCGATGACGGGGGGAACGTGGTTCCCGCTGGCGGGAGGCACCCATTCGACGCTCTCCGTGATCTCCGGCCTGTTCTTCCGGCTACCGGCTGGCTGGATCACCGGCGAGACCAACGCCCTCTTCGCCGTGATCACCGGCAGCACGCCGGTGTCCTGGGCCTTCTTGATCAACAACGCCATCTATCCCGTGATCGTGGTCCTCGTCTCGCGGGTCCTCAGCATGCGCAAGTGGTATCACTTCGCCATCCTGCTGGTCCCGGCCATCCTGATTGGGTACGCGCCCATGATCCCCGCCACCTATAGCGTCTTCCATCTGACCTGGGGCCTGGCCTTCAAATTCCAGCTCCTGACCGACGTGGCCGCGTTCGCGATCGCGACCGTCCTGTCGTACCTCATCGCGCAGGCGATCGCGCGTTCGAGAGTTGCCGACTGATCCGTGCCCGTTCTGACGACCTATGCGTATCGCGATTCGTTCGTCTTTCGACTTGATCCGCGCGTCAAGGTAGCGTGGCTGGTGGTGATGCTCTTTTTGAGCATCACCACCGCGCGCCCGGCCCTGCTGGCCGCCTACCTGCTGCTCATCCTGGCGGCGGCCGCCCTGGCCGGCGTTCCCTTTGTGCATATCTGGCCCACCGCCCGCGCCATGCTCTCGGTGGCCGCGGTCATCGTCTTCATCCAGCTCTTCCTGCATCCCGGACCGCATCCGCTGCTCCAGGTCGGCGGCATCCGCCTGTATCGAGAAGGGTTGCCGGTCGGGCTGGAAGTCGCGCTGCGGATCTACTGCATCGTGCTGGCCTCGCTGCTGACTTTCATCTGGATGGATCCGACCGCCATGACCCTGATGCTGCTGAAGACGGGGCTGAACTATCGCTACGCCATGCTGGTCAGCCTGTCCCTCCGCACCTTTCCCCTGCTCGAACGCGAGCTGGGCAAGATCTACGACAGCCAGCAGGCGCGGGGGATGGAACTGCGCGGCACGCTGCGGAAATTGATCCGCTTGATCCCGGTGATGATGCCCTTCGTGCTGCGCGCCCTTCGCCGAGCGAATGAGATCGCGGTGGCGATGGAGCTGCGTGGCTTCGGCTACCGCAAGGAGCGCACCTGGCAGCGCACACTCGTGCTGGGATCCACGGATCGGATCGTCCTGGCGGGACTGGCCTTCGCCGCGCTTGCCTACACCAGCTTGCGGCTCACCCACCCGGGCTGGTTCGTCTGACGGCGGTGGCGCCCTATCGGCTCCGCCTGGCGGTCGGCGTCGGCCTCGTGCTGCTGGGGATTTTCGGCGCGCTGACCGGCATCTTCTTCACCGGGATGACGCCCGACGGCCGGCTGGCGCAGCTCCCCACCAACCGGGCGTTCCCCAGCGCCGTGCTGGTGATCGGCGGCCTGCTTATCGCCGTCACCGGCCGGCGACCGCGATGAGGGGAGGTGCTTATGCCGTCGTGGCCAGGAAACCGAAGATGGCGGCCAGCACCGCTTCCGGCGCATCCTCCTGCATCAGGTGGCCGGATCCTGAGACCGGGCGGAAGCGGGCCCCCGGAATGAGGGTGCTCAGGCGGCGGCCCTGCTGGAGTGGCAACCAGCGGTCCTCTTCACCCCAGAGGATCTGGGTCGGACAGCGCACCTCGCCGTAGCGCCCCTCGATGTCGTCCGTGAAACGCTGGTCAAACTGAACCAGCTGACGGTAGAAGGCGGCCTGGCCTGTGGCGCCTAACCACGGCCGGAGGTAGGGAGCGAACTCATCATCGGAAAGCGGACGCGCGAGGGCGCCGCGAATATAGGTCGTCAGGATGGCCCGGTGCATGTCGGCGGATAGGTCCTGGAAGGCGGCCAGGTGGGCGCGGACATGCCGGTCGAACCCGATTCCCCAGGGGGCCAGAGCCACCGGATCGATCAGGGTCAGGCTGTGGAACTCGCACCCGTTCAGCAAGTGGCTGCGCAGCGCGGTCGTCCCACCGAAGTCATGAGCCACCACATCGGGGCGATCCAGCCGCCAGTGGACGAGCAGTTCGGAGAGTAGGTCGTTCTGCACGCCCAGGGAGACGTCCTGCCCCTCTCGCTGTTCGGATTGTCCGTATCCGAGCAGGTCGAAGACAAACACCTGGTGGAACTCGGCCAGATGCGGCGCGATCCGATGCCACACATAGGAGGAGAAGGGCGTGCCGTGGGCGAAGACAATGGGTGGTCCCTCGCCCATCACGTCGTAGCGAACTGCTTGCCCGCGGAATGCGTAGGTCTGTCCGAGCACCCAGTCGGTCACGCCGAACTCATTCTGACGCCGCGACTCTGTGCCTAGCGTGCCCGGTCGAGCGCTGCGTCGATGTCCTTCAGCCGATGGTGGGCCGAGTGCCCGTCAAGGTCGCCGGGCCAGGATGGTCCGCGATCCCGGCGAGTGAACCACTCCGCTGGCTTCTCGGACAGCGTGCGCAGCACCTCCGCATGGACGGAGCGGTGCCACTGGACAACCTCGCTCGGCCGGCGGTCGCGCCACCGCCGGTAGATCAGGTGGTTGCCGTCATTGACGTCGAGACCCCGCACTCAACTGGACGCCGCTCCCCGCGAATGACCCGGGCGGTGTGCTCCTTCCAGTAAACGATGTGGGC
>DASPZT010000105.1:0-5113 GCA_035636135.1 Candidatus Limnocylindria bacterium
GATGCCCAGGGGCATGGCGGGCGGCACCGGCTGGGCGCCGAGCCGGTCCCGAGCGTCGGCGGCGATGTCCGCCGGATCCCCGAGCTTGTCGAGGATGTTCAGGAGGTCGGCGTCGGTCTCGTCGGCCAGGCCCCGGCGGGCTTCACCGATGTGGGAACGCACGTCGTCCACCAGCTCGGCTCTGCGAGCCGGTGGTAGCGCGGTCAGGGCCTGCTCCAGGCGGGCCAGGTAGCCGCTGACGATCTGGTCGGCGTGGGGTGCACTCACAGGGTGCCTCCTTTTTCCAGAACGGCATCGACGGTGGTGCGAAATCCGGCCCACTCGTCGCGAAACGCCTTCAACGCCCGCTTACCATCGGCGGTGAGGCGGTAGTAGCGACGGGGCGGTCCGTCACTCGACTCTCGCCACTCGGTGTCGACCAGGCCGTCGCGGCGCAGGCGGCTCAACAGCGGATAGATCGTCCCCTCGCTGGTCAGCATGCCAGTGCTGGCCAGCCCCTCGATCAACTCGAAGGCGTAACGGGAGCGGCCGACCAGCAGGGCAAGCACGCAGTACTCCAGAGCACCCTTGCGCATCTGGGTGACCAGACCGTCGGCCGGCATCGCGGTCCACGGTACCACAAAGAACCTTGTCATGCAAGGTATTGGCGCCATGCGTGACCTGCGGATGTGACCCCTCCGCCAACCCCGCCCGCCACGCCGCAAGGGGAGAGACGGTGATGCAGGCGAATACAATTACCGCGTGTCGAAGGTGTTGATCACCGAGACCGTGCTGCGCGACGCGCAGCAGTGCCTCATCCAGGGGCGCTTGAAGTTGCAGCACGTCCTTCCTATCGGCGAGACCCTGGACAGCATCGGGTACGAAGCGCTTGATGCCTGGGGCGGCGGGACCTTTACCGCCTCGGTCAAGCTCCTGCAGGAGGACCCCTGGGCGCGACTCCGAGCCATTCGGGGGGTGGTGAAGAAGACGCCCCTCCAGATGCTCATTCGCGGCCAGACCTTGGTCGTGACCCAGCACCAGCCGGACGATGTGGTGCGCGCCTTTATCGAATCGGCGGTCGAGGCCGGCATCGGCGTGATCCGAATGTTCGACCCGTTGAACGACCTGCGCAACCTGGAGGTGCCCATCGCCGCCGCCAAGAAGGCGAAGGCGCGGGTGATCGGGGCTCTCGTCTACAGTCCCAGTCCATACCAGGACCCGAAGCAGATGACCAAGGCCGCCCGGCGGCTGCGCGAGCTCGGCTGCCACGCCATCGGCATCGAGGACGTGGCCGGCATCCTGGCCCCGGACGCGGCGCGGGACCTGGTCCGGGCGCTGCGCGAGGCGACCCACCTGCCCATTTCCATTCACTCGCATGCCACCACCGCGCTGGCGCCCATCACCTACTTCGCGGCGGCGGAGGCCGGAGCCACCAGCATCGACACCGCCCTCTCAGCGCTGGCCTGGGGATCATCCCAGCCCGGCACCGAGACCATGGTGTCGAGCTTTCGCGACACGCCGTACGACACCAGGCTGGACCTGAAACTGATCGGCCAGGCCAACCGCTACTTCGACGACCTGCACGATGAGTACGAACCCTTCCAGGACCCCATCTCCTTTCGGAACGACATGACCGTGCTCGACCACCAGCTGCCCACCCCGGTGCTGGCCGACCTCACCAAGACCCTGCAGGAGCGAAACGCGCTCGACCGCTACGATCGCCTATTGCAGGAGCTGGTTCGCGTCCGGGCGGAGAGCGGGTACCCGCCGATGGCGGCGCCCATCAATCAGATCGTGGCGACCCAGGCGCTGGCCAATACCCTGAGCGAGCGCCGCTACCAGGTGATCGAGCAGTCATTCCGCGATTACGTGAAGGGACTGTACGGCCAGCCTCCGGGCGAGATCGACCGGACCGTCAAGCAACGGGCGCTCGGGGGATCCGAGCCCATCACCATGCGGCCCGCCGATCTGCTCGAGCCGGCCCTGGACAGCGCGCGGCGAGAGATGCGGCGTCAGGGACTGCCGGCCGACAGTCTCGACCAGGTGCTGCTGTACGTGCTCTTCCCGGATGACGCGCCCGGAATCCTGAGGCCGGAAATCCGGGCCGCGGAGCCGGCCCCCGCGCCGACGCCGCCCGCCGCCCGGTCGGCGGACCCGGAGGCCGCCGCGGCTGCCAGCTCGGCCCCGGCCGAGGCGGACACCACCCGGGAGTTCACCGTTGAAGTCGACGGCGAGCCCTACCGCGTCCGGGTGCGAGGGGCGGCGCCAGCCCCCGCCGCAGCGACCGCGGCGTCGTCCCGGCCGATCAGCGGCGACGGCCTGGTCCAGGCACCCATGCAGGGGATGGTGGTCAAGGTCAAGGTGGTCCCCGGCGCGGCGGTGAAGCTGGGCGACGTGGTGGTGGTGCTGGAGGCGATGAAAATGCAGAACGATATCGCGGCCACCGCCAACGGGACCGTCCGTGAGGTTTTTGTGAAAGAAGGCACCATTGTGGCCGCCAACGATCCGCTGTTGACCATTGGCTGAGCCCGCCGTCGCCAAGGTCCTGGTGGCCAACCGGGGCGAGATTGCGTTGCGGATCATGCGCACCTGTCGGGAGATGGAGATCCCCACCGTCGCCGTCTACGCCGAGCCGGACCGGCGGGCTCCCCACGTGGCCTTTGCCGAAGAACGGATCCTGCTCACCGGGGCCAACCCGAGAGCCGCCTACCTGGACATCCCACAGCTGATCGCGGCGGCCATGTCCGCCCGTGCCGACGCGGTGCATCCTGGCTATGGCTTTCTGGCCGAGAACCCGGCGTTCGCCGAGGCCTGCGCAGAGGCGGGCATCACGTTCATCGGCCCGTCGGCGGCCAGCATGCGGGCGATGGGGGATAAGGTGGCGGCCCGCCGCGCGATGCAGGCGGCCGGGGTCCCGGTCGTCCCCGGCACGGACACAGTGACGGACGATCAAGCGGCTGCGGCCGAGGCGGAGCGGCTGGGCTATCCGGTGCTGGTGAAGGCCAGCGCCGGCGGTGGCGGCATCGGGATGCGGGTGGCCAAGACGGTGGATGAGCTGCGGCCCGCGGTGGAGGGCGCCCGCCGGGCCGCCCTCTCGGCCTTCGGGAATGAGGCCGTGTATATCGAGAAGTACCTCGACCACCCCCGCCACATCGAGATGCAGGTGCTGGCCGATGCGCAGGGCACCACCCTGGCCCTGGGGGAACGCGACTGTTCCATCCAGCGGCGCCACCAGAAGCTGGTGGAGGAGACCCCCGCGGTCGGCCTGCAAGCGGAGACCCGCGCTGCCATGGCCGCGGCCGCGGTGCGGGCGGCGGAGGCGGTCCACTATCAGAGCGCCGGCACCATCGAGTTCATCTTCTCCGGCGGCCAGTTCTACTTCCTCGAAATGAACACCCGCCTCCAGGTGGAGCATCCGATCACCGAAATGGTGCTGGGTATGGACCTGGTGCGGGAGCAGATCCGGATCGCGCGCGGCGAATCGCTCTCGGCGGATGGGGTGCCGGCCGCCCGCGGTCACGCCATCGAGTTCCGGATCAACGCCGAGGATCCGCTGCGCAACTTCCTTCCGTCGCCGAAGCCCATCCGCCGCTACGGGCCCCCGAGCGGCCCGGGCGTTCGGGTGGACTCGGGCATCCATCCCCACCTGGAGGTCTCGCCCCACTTCGACCCGCTGCTGGTCAAGCTCATCGTCTGGGGAGCGGACCGCCAGCAGGCGATTGCCCGCGGCCGCCGCGCCTTGCAGGAATTCGTGCTGACCGGGCCCGCCACCACCATCCCCTTCCACCGATCGCTCCTGCAAGAGCCGGACTTCCAGGCCGGCCGCATCACCACCTACTTCATCCAGGAGCATCCGGCCCTTCTCGTACGCGTCCGCTCGTTCACCGCCGAGCATTCGCCCTTCGAGAGCTTCTACGGGAGCCCCGAGGTGGCGGCGGCGATGGGGGCGATTGTCGCCGTCAGCGAAGGGAAAGGCTAGGAAGCCTAACCGTTTCCGCCGCTGATGACGACGGCGTAGTCATACTCCTGGGCAGCCGCGCGGCCGTTGATGTCGGTGACGCCGGTGGTGACCACCAGCGTGTAGCTCCCCTTCGGGAGCTTGGCCAGGATCGTGACCGTGTGCGTGTTGGGGTCGAACGTGAAATCGGTCGGGTCGACGCGCTGGCCGCCGCTGTCCCGCAGGTAGATAGAGTCGCGGGAGACCGTCGCCGCGGCCAGGTCGGCGTCGAACTTGACGGTCACCTGCTGGCGCGGCGGGCCGGGCTGCACCTGGACCGAGACCACGCTCGGCCCCTGACCCAGGATGGTCGTGATCCCAGGCTGTACGGCATCGATGATGAACCGCTCGCCGTGGCGGACCACCGTCAGGTGCTCTTCAAAGAACCGGATCTCCTGCCGGGTTTTGGGATCCGCCAGCACGATCCGGACGGTTACCAGGAACTGGTCGGGGCTCACCAGCTGGACTCCGAACACGTAGGAGCGGGCAAAAGAGGGATCACCGGGGGCGGTGACCAGCGGCAGGTTCCCGTTCTGGTAGGTGGCGAGGGCCTGCGGGCTCAGGTCGGCCTGGGCGTCGGCGAGGTTGCCCCGTTGCCGGGCGTCCAGGAACCTGGTGACCACGTGCACGGCGTCCAGCTGGGCGGCGTCGGCCGGCGACAGCTCGCCGATCCGGACGGTGGCGACCCAGAGCCGGGCCCGACCGGTCTCGTCGCCGCGCAGGAACACGATGCTGCTCCCATCCGGGGACCAGCGGGGCGTCGTGTACTCGCGATCCTGGGCAGCGAAGGGAACGGGTTTCCCCGTGCCGTCGGCATTCACAAAGAACGCGCTCGGCTGGGCGTCGGCGGACGCGCCCCGGCTGGCCACCAGCAGCGAGCTGGAATCGGGCGACCAGCTGATGTCGGACCACCGGTCGCCAGTGGTCGCCGCGGCGATCTGTTTGAGCCCGTCCGGGGCCGCCACCCAGAGCTGGGGCCCGGATGCGGCTGACAGGATGAAGGCCAGCCGTCCATCGGACGACCACGCAAAGGTGGTGGCCGTCCCGGCGGAGACCACCTTCGACTGGCCGGTCGCCACGTCGAAGAGCGTCGCTCCATCCGCGGTCGCGGTGGCCAGGAAGCGGCCGTCATTGATG
>DASPZT010000106.1:0-8651 GCA_035636135.1 Candidatus Limnocylindria bacterium
GCGAAGGTCGAAACGCTCAATCCCGGGGGAAGCGTCAAGGACCGGATCGGCCTGCGGATGATCGAGGACGCCGAACGGCGAGGGCTACTCAAACGGGGAGGCACGATCGTGGAGCCGACGTCCGGCAACACCGGCCACGCCCTGGCCATCGCGGCGGCCATCAAGGGGTACCGGATGATCTTCGTGCTGGCCGACAAACAGTCGCCCGAGAAGATGGCGCTGCTGCGCGCCTACGGGGCGGAGGTGGTGGTCTGTCCCACCGCGGTGCCCCGCGATTCGCCGGAGAGTTACTACTCCGTCGCCGAGCGCCTGAGCCGAGAGATCCCTGGCGCATTTCAGCCCAACCAGTACTTCAACCCCGAGAACCCGAAGGCGCATTTCGAAACCACGGGTCCCGAGATCTGGGAGCAAACCGAGGGCCGGGTCGATGTGGTGGTGGGTGGCCTGGGTACCGGCGGCACCATGACCGGCGTGGCGCACTTCCTCAAGGGCAAGAAGGCCTCGGTGCTGATCGTGGGCGCCGACCCGGAGGGCTCCCTGTACTCGGGCGACACCGCCCGGCCCTACAAGGTGGAAGGCATCGGCGAAGACTTCATCCCGGGAACGATCGACCTCAAGGCCATCGACCGGATCATCCGGGTCAGCGACCGGGATTCATTCCTGATGGCGCGCCGGATCACCCGCGAGGAGGGCATCCTGGTGGGGGGTTCCTCCGGGACCGCCATGAAGGCGGCGGTGGAGGTGGCGGCCGAGCTGGACGCGAACCAGCTCCTGGTCGTGATCCTCTCCGACACCGGCCGCAACAACCTGAGCAAGATCTATTCGGACGAGTGGATGCGGCAGAACGGCTACCTGGAACGCTTCCCGCGGCTGACTATCGCCGACGTCATCGCGGCCCGGGAGCGGGAGCTGCCGCCGCTGATCACGGTCTCGACCCGGGAGAAGGTTGGCCGCGCCATCGACATGATGCAGGAATTCGGGATTTCGCAGATGCCGGTGACCGAGGACGGCGGTGAGGCGGGGGGCCGGATGGTGGGCAGCATCCAGGAACGGTCGCTGCTCGATCGCGTGTATCGCGACCCCAACCTGATCGAGACTCCGGTCGGCGCGGCCATGGACACGGCCTTCCCCATGATTGAGACAGCCGCCCAGATCGACGACGCCTTCGAGGCTCTGTTGGGCGGGGTGGGCGCCCTCGTGGTGTCGGAAGCCAACCGGCCGATGGGCATCATCACCCGCCTCGACCTGCTGGAGTTCATGGCGCACCGGGCCCCGCGCCGGTGACGGACCAGCCGGAGCTCGGTTTCGCCACCCGCGCCATCCACGCCGGGCAAAGTCCGGATCCGGCCACCGGGGCCGTGATCGTCCCCATCTATCAGACGTCCACCTTTGCCCAGTCCAAGGTCGGCCAGCACCAGGGCTACGAATACTCCCGAACCGGAAACCCGACCCGGGCTGCCCTCGAGGCCTGCCTGGCTGCGCTCGACGGTGGCCGGCACGCCCTGGCCTTCGCCTCCGGCATGGCGGCGGAGTCAGCCATCGCCCAGCTGCTGCGGCCGGCCGACCATGTGATCGCGGTCGATGACCTGTACGGTGGGACGTACCGGCTCTTCACCCAGGTCTGTGAACCGATGGGGGTCCATTTCGCCTTTGTCGATCCCGGCGACCCCGCAGCCTTCGAACGGGCGTGGACCGCCGAGACCCGCATGGTCTGGCTGGAGTCGCCCACCAATCCGCTGCTGAAGCTGGTCGATATCGCGGCTGTCAGCAAGCAGGCGCACGCCCACGGAGCGCTGGTGGTGGTTGACAACACCTTCATGAGCCCGTACTTCCAGCGGCCGCTGGCCCTGGGGGCCGACCTGGTCGTTTACAGCGCCACCAAGTACCTCGGCGGTCACTCCGACGTCATAGCGGGGGCCCTCGTCACGAATCGCGACGACCTGCACCAGCAGCTCGCCTTTCTCCAGAACGCGGTGGGCGGGGTGCCCGGTCCGCTGGATGCCTGGCTGGTCCTGCGTGGGCTCAAGACGCTGGCCCTCCGGATGCGCGAACACGAAGCCAACGCCCTCCAGGTGGCCGGGTTCCTGGGCACGCATCCGAAAGTCACGCGGGTGCTCTACCCGGGCCTTCCCGGGCACCCGCAGCGCGCACTGGCGCTGCGGCAGATGAGCGGGTTCGGCGGGACGCTGTCCTTCGAGGTCGCCGGCGGGCTGGAGGCGGCGCGCGCCGTCGTGGAGCGCACCCGGCTCTTTACCCTGGCGGAGAGCCTGGGCGGGGTGGAGTCGTTGATCGAGCTGCCCGCCGCCATGACGCACACGTCCATCCCCACGGCGGTCCGACGGAGCCGGGGCGTGGCCGACGGCTTGATCCGGCTTTCGGTGGGGATCGAGGATGCCGGCGATCTGATTCGGGACCTTGACCAGGCTCTGCAAGATGTCTCCCCTCCCTCGAGGGAGGGGTAGGGGAGGGTGTTGTTGAGAGGGCGTCGCAGATAACCGGTAGACACACGGAATAAGGAGGGTCGTATGAAAGTCATAGTCAATTTCTCGAACATCCTGGTGGCCATCATCCTGCTGCTGGTCGGGCTGGCCGTCCTGACCCGCCATCGCATCGCGTCGTACGTCGTGGGAGGCTTCATCGCCGTGCTGGCGGTCCTCAGCATCCTGGCGGCGTTGAAGATCCTGACCGTCTCCAGCGGGCCGATCACCATCGGATAACGGGGCCCGTGACGGGCATGTAACGTCGGCTTCGGCGAGCTCGACCGCGGGTAGACTGGGATTGTGGAAGTCCTGAAGATCACGCCGCGCGGCTACTGCCACGGCGTGGTGGAGGCCATCCGCGCGGCCAAGCAAACCGCCAAAGCCCGGCCGGGCGAGAAGGTCTACATGCTCGGCTACCTGGTTCACAACACGCACGCCACCGATGAGCTCCAGGAGAGTGGCATCACGCTGGTGGACGCGGACAACCGGCTGGATGGCCTCGACCAGATCAAGGACGGCACCGTCATCTTCACGGCCCATGGCGTCGCGCCCGCGGTCAAGGAGAAGGCGGCGGCCCGCGGCCTGCACGCGGTCGACGCCACCTGCTCCGACGTCGTCGTCACCCACGAGCTGGTCAAAGACCTGGCCGAACGCGGCTATGACATCGTCTACGTCGGCCGGCGCGGGCACCCAGAACCGGAGGGGGTGGTGGGTGAGGCGCCTGGCCAGGTCCACCTCGTCCAGGATCCGGAGGATGTCGATCGGCTGCAGCTGACCAACCCCAAGCTGGCCGTTACCTGCCAGACGACGCTGAGCATCTGGGACACGGCGGCCATGATCAAGCGGGTCACCGAGAAGTATCCGCAGACCGAGGTCTTCAACGAGATCTGCCGGGCGACGCAGGACCGGCAGGAGGCGGCCGTTGAACAGGGCAAAGAGTGCGACGTGGTCATCGTGGTCGGCAGCGAGCGGAGCTCGAACTCCAAGCGGTTGGTGCAGGTGGTGCAGGAGCGGGCTCACCGGCCGGCCTACCTGGTCGACACCTACCGCGACATCAAGCCGGAGTGGCTGGCAGGCAAGAAGAAGGTGGGCGTGACCTCTGGCGCCTCGACGCCAACCCACCTGACCCGCGAAGTCGTCGAGTACCTGGAAGGACTCTAAGCCAGCCCCCTGAATCTCCCTGCCCGTCAGCGGAGGGGCAGGATGCGGGTCTCAGTGGTGTCGCTCGAAGCCCGGAGCCTTCTGACTCTCCCTCCCCCGCAGGGGGAGGGCAGGGTGGGGGTGTTCGGAGCGTCTCCATACTCTCAGGCAGCATCCAATCGGGGTTAGACTTCGCCCCGATCAGACTCAACTTAAGGGGGACCCATGCGCATTTACCCTGACGTGTACGGTCGCCGGTTTCTCTGGATGTCCGTGGACCTCCTGTTGGTCGGGTGGGTGGCGGCCTGGGTCCTGGCCGGCCGCTGGGTGGACCAGCTGGTGCTCAAGCTCGATGTCCTTGCCCAGGGCGTGATCGGCGCGGGCCGCACCTTCAACAACTGGCTCATCTCGCTGGAGCAGGCCATCCCGACGAACGTTCCCTTTGTCTCCGACCCGCTCCGGCATCAGCTGGAGCTGCTGCGTCAGCATTCCGGCGATCCCATGATCTCTGCCGGCCAGGCGGGGTCCAACGCGGTGCATACGCTCGGGCTGGTTCTCGGGATCATGGTGGCCGCCATCCCGATTGCGATCTTCCTGGTGTTCTATGTGCCACGTCGGGTTCGCCTCGTCTACGACATGCAGGGCATCCACCAGACCGTCCGCCGCGCCCTCGAGCGGCCGCAGCTTACGGCGACGACCATGGAGTTCCTGGCGGCCAGGGCCCTCTTCACCCAGCCCTACCACCGCTTGCTCCGCTATTCAAGCAACCCGGTGGAGGACTGGCATGCTCGGCGCTATGAGGCGTTAGCTAGGGCCGAGCTGGAACGCCACGGCCTGACCGTGGAACGCTACTTCAACCAGCTGACGGCTTAGTCGGTTCTGCCCCCATAACGCAGAATCACCCGGGACGGCCCCGGGCGATTCCGCAGGAGGCGAGGCGATCGAGGTGAGGGTGTCAGGCCCGCATCTGTTTGATCAGCTGATCCTGGGCCTCGAAGATGATGTCCTGGATGTCGAGCGCATTGGGTCCGGACTGGTCGACGCGATAGGCGAGTTGCGGGTCAACGGCTTCCACGATGCGGCGCAGCCGCGCCTGCATTTCGATCGGGACTTCCATGACATCACTTTCGAGGAGGCGTTCAACCTGTTCGAGAGCCTGGTAGAGCGAGTACCGAAGCATCCGCCGCGCCGACTCCTCGCGGCGCAACTGATTGAACCACTGGTCCTGCTGGTTGATCATCCTGAGCGTGTTCCTGAGCATCGTCTCCCCCTAGCTCTGAACCCGCGCCCTTGCTGGGGCGCGCCCGACGTCTGCCGCCGCCGGAGTTCCTCCCTTCAGTTCGTTTCCCCGCTCACCTCCCTTCTAGATATGGTGCCCGCAAGAGGCCGGTTCTACCAGATATGGGGTTTGGCGCATTGTACGACCGGGTGCCGCCAGTGTCAAGGCCGACCCGCTCTACTCCAAGCCCTCCGCCGCCTGGTAGACCGTTTATACCCTCGCGTGTCACCAAAACTGAACTGGCTATCGCGACAAGGGCATCAAAATACTCTGCTGTTTTCGATTCGTCCAGAGGGAACATTTGTTGGCCCGGTTTTTCCACCTGGGAGGAACAGGGGGTGCATAAGTGCTGTGGAAAACGGGTGCAGAGGCGTGATCGTACCTAGGTGAGCGGGCCGGAGCGCGCGTCGTACTTCGCCAGCACGCTCACCATGGCGGCCTCCAGGTCAACGTCGAGGGTGTTGGCCAGCAGCAGCACGATGAACAGGATGTCGCCGAGTTCCTCCGACACCGACCCAGGCTCGTCCTTCGACGCGCGCGGCTTGTCGCCGAAACGATGGTTGAGCTCTCGGCCCAGCTCGCCCACCTCTTCTACCAGCCGGACGAACTGCGACAGGGGTTGCCAGTATGTCCCGCGGCGTCGGAGCCACTGGTCAACCTCTTGCTGCCAGCTGTTCAGGCTCTTGTCCGCGGCCATCGGCTCAGAGCTTCGGCAGGCGCTGGCGCAGCGTCAGTGCCTCGTGGAATAGATCGCCCACCGCCAGCAACCGGTCGCCCAGGCTGGCGATGGTCCACCGGTCGGGCCGTAATTTGGGATCGTCGAGCTCATCCCAGCTGATCGGGGTGGAGACCGGCGCGTGTTCCGCGGGCCGGACCGAGTAGGGGCCGGCCAAGGTCTTGTTGATGACGTTCTGCGTGTAGTCGATCCGGATCTTGCCGGTCCGGCGCTTGACTTCCCAGACCTCGGTCACCAGGTCCGGCAGCAGGGTCTGGATCATCTTGGCTAGCTTGGCGACGAACTCACGACTCTGATCCAGGGTGTAGCGCCGCTCGATCGGGACATAGATGTGGAGCCCGCGCTGGCCGGTGGTCTTGAGAACCGACTTGAGCTCAAGATGGTCGAGGGCGGATTTGAGGAGCCTGGCCACCTGCACCACCTGCGGGAAGGTGGCACCCTCCGCGGGATCCAGATCGATGACCGACCAGTCTGGATATTCGGGCTTGTCGACCCGCGAGTACCAGGGATGCAGATCGATCACCGCGTGGTTCGCCAGCCACGCCAGGGTCGCCACCTCCTCGATCAGGATCCAGTCCTTCTCACTCTTCTGATCGTTGTAGCGGAAGGTCGGGATCCAGTCGGGGGCGTAGTCGGGCTTGTCCTTCACCCAGTAGCTCTTCCCATGGATGCCGTCGGGATGCGGGTTCATCGACAGTGGCCGGCGACTGTAGTAGGGGATCAGCACCGGAGCCACCTGAACGTAGTACTTGATCAGGTCGCGCTTGGTCAGGCCGTCCTCCGGGAACAGCACCTTATCCAGGTTCGTCAGATGCACCTGCCGGCCGCCGATCGCCCAATCGCCCTCCTTCTTGATGGCGTCGAGGGCCTCCAGTTCGGCGGCGGTGCCGCCGCGCAGCTTGGTGCCGTACTGCGCCGCGATCCGGACGCCGGCCTGGCTCAGCGTCGTGGAAGGCGTGCTTCCGTTCGCGCTGGCAATCCGAGCCCGGCGGGTGGATGGTGCCGGCGCCCCAACCGACCGCTCGGCCTTCTCCCTGTTGCGGGTGGCGTCCTCGGGGAGCTCACGGCGAACCGCCCGCGGCTCGACATCATCGCGCAGACCAAGGAAGACGGGCTGGCGCATCCGGCCGTCGCGAGTCCACTCGGCGAATTTCACCTCGCAGACCAGTTGCGGCTTGACCCAGGTGGGTTTTTCATTGGCGCGGGGCGGCGTCCCGTCGAAGGGGCACGTCTTCTGGACCAGGGGCTGGAGGGCTTCGTAGATGGACTTCAGCGTCTGCTCGGTGAAGCCGGTGCCCACGTGGCCCGTATAGACGAGCCGGCCATCGTCGTAGACGCCGACGATCAAGGCGCCGAAGTACTTGCGGCCGGCGCGGGGCGCGGTGAAGCCGCCGATGACGACCTCTTGCTGGAACAGAGCCTTGATCTTCAGCCAAGCGTGACTGCGGACTCCGGGCTGGTACGGGCTGTCGCGCAGCTTGGCGACGATCCCCTCCAGGCGCTTCTTTTGAGCCGCGGCGAAGAAGGCCTTGCCGCTGCCCACCACGTGTTCGGACACTCGGAATGTCGCCGACTGCCGGAGCACGTTCTGCAGCAGGCGCTTGCGGTCCTCCAGGGGAACTTTGAAGAGCAAGCGACCGTCGGCATAGAGCAGATCGAAGATCACGTACTGGATGGTCGCCGGCTCGCGGCCACGATTCTGCAACAGCTGGAACGAGGGCCGGCCCTCCGGGTCCAGGGCAACCACCTCGCCATCCAGGATGGCCTGCTTCGAGCTCACCGCTCGGGAAAGCCCGGCGAGCTCGGGATAGCGGTCATTCGCCGAGTGCCCGGTCCGCGTTTGCAACCGCGTGGTGCCGTTGTCCAGGAAGGCCAGCACCCGGACCCCGTCCCACTTGACCTCGAAGAACCAGCGATCGTCGTCGAACGCCTCCTCGACCAGGGTGGCCTTCATCGGCTCCAGGGTCTTCGGCATGGGCGCCTTTACGGCCTGCTCCAGGTCGATGCGCCCGCCGGCCTCGTCGCGGCGGCTGGACCAGACGGCATCCTGGCCGGCCTCGATCTGTTCCCGGGTGCGCCCGGTCTTGACCGAGGACGACAGCGACTCGATGTCGAAGCTGGGGTCGGCGGCCTCGTCCCGCTTCTTGATCAGCAGCCAGTCCTTGTCCGAGCGCGTCCGGACCAGGGCGTAGCGGCCCTTGAGCTTCTGGCCGTTGAGGCGGAACTTGATCTCGCCCCGGCGCAGCGCCTCCTCCGGGGTGGTCGCCTCCTCCAGCTCGTAGGTGCCCCAGTCCCAGACCATGACCGTGCCGCCGCCATACTCACCTTTGGGGATCAGGCCCTCGAAATCGAAATAGTCCACCGGGTGGTCTTCCACATGGGCCGCCAGCCGGCGCTCGGCCGGGTTGAGGGTGGGACCCTTCGGGATCGCCCAGCTCACGAGGACGCCGCCCATCTCCAGCCGGAAGTCGTAATGCAGCCGGGTGGCCCAGTGTTTCTGGACCACGAAGCGATTCTGGCCAGTCGGTTCAGGCTGACCGGCTGGCTCGGGCGTCTTGGCGAAGTCTCGCTTGCGCTGATACTCGACGAGCGAGCGGGCCATCGAACCCCAGTTTGCCAGAATGATCCGATGGCCACCTCGCTTCGCGACCAGCTGGCCGGCATCGATGCGGCGACCGAGCAGCGGTTGATCACGGTTCGCCGCGAGCTGCACGCGCAACCGGAGCTCTCGTTCCGGGAAGACCAGACGGCCGAGTACATCACCAGGTCCCTGGACCGGTCACCAGTGGAAAATCTCAAAGACCGGGTGGGCGGGACCGGCGTGGTCGCCGACGTCAGGGGCAAGCTACCCGGGCGCTCGGTACTGGTGAGGGCTGACATGGACGGGCTGCCGCTCACCGAGGCCGGAGACCTGCCGTTTCGTTCACGGCGTGATGGGGTCATGCACGCCTGCGGCCACGACGTGCACATGGCCATCGCGCTGGAGCTGGCCGCCGCCCTCAGCGGCAACCGGGAT
>DASPZT010000107.1:0-11519 GCA_035636135.1 Candidatus Limnocylindria bacterium
CCCAAAGAGTGGTTTGGCTCCCATACCACTTAAATCAGTCAAACCTAATCGGACCATCCAGGCGTAGCGGACGTCCGCGCTGGATCCAGCAACTTACCAGGCCTTCCTCTGCGGCTTTACCGGCCGACTTCAACGTCCTCGAGGACCCCCAGAGCATCCGGCACGAGCACTGCCACCGAGTAGTAGCTGGTGATCAGGTAAGACGCGATGGCCTTTTCGTCGATGTCCATGAAGCGCACCGACAAGCCCGGCTCGTACTCGTCCGGGATGTTCGTCTGGCGGAGGCCCACCACGCCACGGTCGCTGCTGGCCGTCCGTAGGACGATGATCGAGGTGGTCTGATGCGGCGAAATGGGGATCTTGTCGCAGGGGAAGATCGGCACACCTCGCCAGGAGATGAGGCCCACCCCGTCGACTTCCACGCGCTGGGGGGCGACGTGCCACTTGGTGCACTCACGGGAGAATGCCGCGATCGCACGGGGGTGGGCGAGGAGCATCCTGGGATTGCGGCGCCGGATCAGCTCGTCAAGATCCCCGGGCGTCGGTGGGCCCGAGCGCGTGGGGATGCGCCGCCGGGGATGGACTGCGCGCAGCAGCCCGAACTCCGGATTGTTGATCAGCTCGTACTCCTGCCGCTCCTTCATTGCCTCGATCGATAGGCGGAGCTGCTCCCGGTGCTGGTCGAAGGGGTTGTTGTATAGGTCGGAGACCCTGGTGTGGATCCGGAGGACCGTTTGCGTGACGCTCAGCGAGTACTCCTTCGGCGTAGTCGTGTAGTCAACGAAGGTCCCCGGGAGATCGTCCTCGTGGCCAGGCGCCGCCGCGATGGCCACGGCTGCCTCTCCCCACTTGTTGCGCGGCAGCGACGACTCGGCCCGGAATCGCGCCAGGTGCTCACTCAGGCGCGGCGAGCGGCTCGCCACGTCCTCGAATCCCGCCCGCGGCAGCGACAAGACCGCGCCATCGGTCACTGCTCGGGCGCTGAAGGGCCACTGGCCCGCTCCCTCCCGTTCGACCCGGTAGCTGAAGAAGTGGCCCTCGATCAAGGCCCCGGTGACGATCTCGTCGCCGAAGAAGCCGGGCTGCACCTGCGCCACTTTGCCAGCGGCGACCAGCACGATCTCGTCCGCCTCGTTCCCCACCTGCACGATCAGCTCACCCTGCCGGACCCGCTTCAGGGCGAAGCGCGCCGAGACCTCGCGCAGGACGCCGAGATCCTCGAACTGCCACAGGAATGGCAGCTCGCGCAGGCTCTCGGGCGTGACCTGGATGCCGCCGTCGGGGCCGTGGGAAAAGCTAACCCGGACGTCCTCTACGGGATAGGTCCGGCGTAGGTTGACCCGGAACACCCCGCCCGGGACATCCTCCCAGGGCAGCATCCTGAGCAGCCACCGGGGACTGACCTGCTGCATCTGCGGGGGAGACTTGGTGGTGGAGGCGAGCATGCGGGCGGCCTCCACGCCGAGGCTGAGGCCCCGCCCATCGGCGGCGCCGCGGGGGTCGGACGGCATGGGCTCAGCCACGGCAGCCCACCCCCACCGATACCGGGCCGCCCATGATCCCTTCCAGCCACTCCGACGCGCTGGCGCCGTGCGGGAACGGGCCGCGCACCCGGCGGCACAGCGCCAGCGAGTTGATCAGCGTGGGCTCCCCGTAGCGACGGGTCGTCTCGTGCCAGTGAAGCGTCCCCGACATCCAGCTCTTCAGCCGGCTGATGGCGCCGGTCAGGCAGTCCTGGCGCTCCGGAGCGAGGCGCAGGTCTTCGAGCAGCGCGGGCAGTTCCAGCTCCAGGAGGCGCTCGAACTCCAGCACCCGGGCACAAGCCAGGTTGGCGATGATCGCTGCGGACCGTTCGCGGCTGCACCCCAGCAGCGTCTCCACCGCCAGGACCGCATTGTTCAGGTCGCCCTCGTACTCGATCTCCCGCTGATAGGAGAACAGATCGTTCACGAGGCCGACGACGTCCTGGGTCGCCGCCATCAGGGCGCGCACCGGTCGGGCCGCGAGGGCCTCGGCCGGCACCTGGTCGACGAGCGACGCCTGGATCAGGGCGAGCTGGATCCCCGACCCGCTGGTGTGGCGGCGCATCTCGAGGTAGTCGGCCAGGTCGGGCACCCGATTGTAGGCCTGGTTGGCCAGCTCCCACGCCCAGCCTTCGGCAAGGGAGAGCACCGCGGCACCCAGCAGGTCGCGACCGGCCCGGGACAGTCGTGCCCCGGTGCGGCCCCACAGGTCGGCAAGACCCCGTTCGACGGGATTGGTCGGGGGCGTTCGCTGGACCCCGTCGGCCGGCATGAACTGGGCCAGCCGGTCCGGGAATCGGCGGGAGGCGGGAAGGTTCCAGCCGGCGCCCAGCACGTACGCCAGGGCATCGTCGGCGTAGGCTCGCCATGCCAACCACTGCGCCGCCAGGTTGAGTGTGTCCAACGGGACGTCCGGTTGGCTGGCGGCTGCCCACAACGCGAAGTCGTCGCCCGACAACTGCCGCTCGTTCCACACCCCGATGGGGACCGGGCCGGGAACAGCGGCCAGCATGCCCATGGCCCGGCACCAATCAAGGATGTCTCGGCGTGAGGCATCGAGATGCTGATTGACCCCTACGGCGAAGGGCATGTGTACCGGGCCCGGGGTGACGGGCCCGACGGAGGAGAAGGGGGCGTGGCCGTACATCCGCCGGCGCAGGCCAGTGCTGCGCTGTGACAGCCCGATCCGGGCGGCCGCGTGTTGGAGTCCCGGCAAGTGAAAGGGAAAGACGGGACAAGGCGCGGAGTCCCTGGGCGTGCCCTGTTGTGCCGCCCGGTACCGGGTCGAATGCAGGCTCCACTCGTGCAGCCCCGCCTGGGCGTCCTGGAGGGCTGCGGCGTAGCGCAGGACTTCGCCCCGTGACTGGGTATCGAGGCCCAGCTCCTCGAACATCGGCTCCACCTCGGTGACCAAGGTGTGCTCGAAAAGGTACATCCGAGAGGTCAACACGTCGTTGGTCACCTCGGCGGCCTCTTGCGGGCTGATGCCCAAGAAGCACTCGAGGGCCAGGACCATGTTGTCCAGCTCCCCCTCTTCATTGATCTCCCGCTGGTAGGAGAACAGGTCGTTCCGCAGGAACGCGCCATCGGCGAAGGTCTCGGTGAGGACCCTGCAGGCCCGGGAAGCGACGGTCGGTGCTGCCAGGTCAATCCCCGCCGCATACTCGACGAGCATGGCCGCCCACCCGCCCCCGAACAGCTTGCGGCGGCTGTCGAAGCACTCGATGGGGTTGGGTACGCTACCGGTCTCGATGTTGGTCATCTCCCACAGCGTGTCCTGGAGCGTGTCGTTGGTACGGCAACGAAAGCGCTGGCGCCACACCGGGCTCCGATTCGGCGTGGTACGCGCCCAGAGATCGGTGAGGCCGCGTTGCACGGGGTCGGCGGGCTCGGGGGCCGCGGCGGATGGATCGGCCGGCATGAACCGCGGAAGCCCCGCCAGGTAGGTCGTCGCTCCGGCGCGATCGTTGGGCCGCTTGTAGACGTGGAGCAGGAAGTCGTCCACATAGAAGCCCCAGACGTACCACTCGGCGATCAGGTCGAGATCGGCGGGAGCGGCATCGGGGTGCCCGTACGCGGCCAGGGCCGCGATGTCCATGGCATCGAACGACGCTTCGTCCCACACAGGTTCGCCCGGGTCGTCACGGCCTCCCCCGAGGATCCCCATCTCATACGACCAGGCCTTGCAGGCAGCACGGGTGCCGGCAAGGTGCGGGTTGCGGCGGCCGGGCCAGGGCAGGTAGAAGGCCGGCAGAGCGAACGTTTGCATGAGCGGGGGAACCTTTCTGTTGCCTGGGGTCCGGCCGGCCGCTAGCGGCCAAGCTCCACGTGCTCCAGGATCCCAAGGGCGTCCGGGACCAGGACTGCCACGGAGAAGTACGCCGTGACCAGGGAGGAAATGATCGCCTTCTCGTTGACGCCCATGAAGCGCACCGACAGGCTGGGCTGCACTTCGTTCGGGATGCCGGTCTGGTGTAGGCCGATGACCCCCTGCTTCTCCATTCCGGTACGCATCAGCATGAACGACGTGGTCCGGTCGTTGCTGATCGGGATCTTGTTGCAGGAGAGGATGGGGATCCCACGCCAAGCAGGCATCTGTCTGCCCATAATGTCGACCGAGGTGGGGGTGATCCCGCGCTTGTTGCATTCGACGCCGAAGGCGGCGATCGCCCGGGGGTGGGCGAAGAAGGCCGTCGGCTCCTTCCATACCAGCGAGATCAGCTCGTCGAGGTCGTCTGGCGTGGGCGGGCCGCCGCGGGTGGGGATGCGCTGGCGGAGGTGAGCGTTGTGCAGCAACCCGAACTCGGGGTTGTTGACCAGCTCCTGCTCCTGGCGCTCCCGCAGCGCCTCGATGGTGAGCCGTAGCTGTTGCTCAGTCTGGTTCATCGGGTCGTTGTAGAGGTCGGCGACCCGGCTGTGGACGCGCAGCACGGTCTGCGCCACGCTGAGGTGGTACTCCCGGGGCGCGGCGTCGTAGTCCACGTAGGTGCCGGGGATGTCGGCCTCCCCGACGTGCCCAGATGACAAGGCGATCTCAGCTTCCCCCAGCACGTTCTGCCGCCGCGGCGTCCGCGCCCGGACGGCTGCCAGGTGACCCTGCAGTGTCGGGGAGCGGCCGACCAGCTCCTGGAACACGTCCTGGGACAACGTCAGTACCGTGGTCTTGGTGGCCGCCTTGGCGGTGAATTCCCACAGGTCCTGGCTCTCCAGAGCGGGCTGGTAGGTGAAGTAGTCGCCGTCTGCGAGCACACCCAGCAGGGCGTCGTCGCCGTATTTGCCGGGCCCGTGCTTTTCCACCTTGCCGTGGGCGATCAGGACCATCTGATCGGCAGGCTGGCCCCAGGAGACGATCACCTCACCGGGTTCGTACTCCCTCTGGACGAACAGGCCGGCCAGGGCGGTGAGCACTTCGACGTCGTCGTACTCGGCGAAGAGCGGGAGCTCACAGAGCGATTGCGGGACAACACTCGCCTGAGCGCCCGTGGTGAAGAACATGACGCGCCCGTCTGCTGCTGCATAGCTGAGGCGGCGGTTGAGCCGGAAGACACCACCTTGGACCTGGGTCCACGGGAGGACCCGGAGCAGCCACCGCGACGAAATCTCCTGCATCTGGGGAACCGACTTGGTTGTGGTCGCCAGCTTGCGAGCCGCCTCGGTGCCAAGGCTGAGCTGCTCTCTGGCTGCTTCGAAACCATCTGAATCTGGCATGCCTCACCTCCTGTTGGCTGAACGTCCCTGGGTTGTCGAATCCGTCTGTTCATTCACGTCGGCTCAATCACGCTGGCTGCTGCTGGACGCCGGTTCGGACGCGCCCCCGGCCACATACCGGGTCAGGCTGGCCAGCTCGTCTCTGGTCCTGGCGGGCATGTCGATGCGCTCGAGGACATCCAGGGCAGCGCTGCGACGGCGGCGGATCTCCCCGCGGGCCCAAGCCCGCCCGACCGGCAGGCGGGCGCAGATGCGGGCGCTGGCGCCTCCAGCACCCGGTTCGCGCGGCTGGCGGGCCGCTGCCCGCAGCCCGACCGCAAGCTGGTGGATCAGGCAGAGCTGGCGGCCCAGGCCCCCCAGGGCGTCTGCCGTCGGGACATGCCCGCTGCCCATCAGGGCACCTGTGGCGGCGGAGTAGCCGAACAGCGCGGCCTGGTGGGCCGCCATCTCCAGATACTCCTCCACACTGACGTCGGCCCGGGTGTCGAGCCAGGAGCCTTGTGCCTTGCCCCGGACCAGCTCGGACTGGGCTTGGGCGAGGCGCTTCACGGCCACCGCGCACCTCGGGTCGGCCGCGGTGGTCAGGGTCTCGACCGCCAGAGCGCTCAGGGACTGCGCCGCCAAGAGGGTGGCCCGCAGGCCGAAGGCAACCCACGCCGCCGGGCGCTGATTCCGGGTGAGGATGCCGTCGGCGGCGTCCTCATGGAGCAACCAGAACCCTTGGGCGAGCTCCGCCGCCACCGCGACGGGAAGTGCCGGCAACGGGTCGCCCCCGGTGGCCTCCGCGGCAAGAAGTGCCATCGTTGGGTGGATAGTGAGTTCCCAGCTCCGGGCACGAGCGTTCAGCGTCAACCCGAGGTGGTACGCGGCGACCCGTCGCAGGTACGGGTGCAACTCCAGAACCGCGTCGCGCAGCGGGATGTCGACGAAGCTCTGGCCGGCCTGCAGCACCTCCACGGGGTCGACGACACCGTCGCGTGCCCCGGCGCCAGGAGTGCGGGGGTCCCGCCCTCCAGGGAAGGAGGTGTACGAGCTGGCATCCCATTGCCCCATCTGCGCCCTCGCTGGAAGTCCGTTGCCTGGCCTAGGTGGCAGCGCGGCGTGCCGCGCCACCGGGTGGCTAGATACTCGGGCCCCCAGGCGGCGAAAGCGACATCCCCCAAGTCCCTCCAGGGCCCCTCCTACGCCGGTGCCGGCTGCGGGCCTCAGTGACGCGGGGCTGCCTCCCGAGCGACCGGTCGGAGGGCGATGGGGCGCTCAGCAACGCTTCTTTACACCCGCCGGTGGTTCCGCACCTGTGACTGCAGACCCCTCCCAGGGGCCCCCCGCAACCGGTCGGCACAGCTCCAGGTATCGGCTTCAAGAACTGGGGACAGCGGGGGGCCTGTCAGGGGACAGCCGGGGTCCCCAGCAGGACTCGTGCGCCGCAGGGGATCCCGCTATGCTCTGCTTGCCCTTAGCCCGCCGGCCTCAGCCGTCGGGCTTAGCCTGCCGGGCAGGACGGAGCCCCGGCGGCGGGACCAGAGAACAGCCAGGCGTGGAGCGGCGACGGTCAGGACGGGCGGTGAACTCAAGACGGCGGGGGCGGCGCGATGCCTGGTTACCCACCTAACCGGGAGCTGCGCCGGCAGCGCTTGCTGCGGGGGTGGTCCCTCGAGGATCTTGCGGGGGCCGTCGTCGAGGCGGGCCGGCAGGTCGGCGAGGGAAGTCTCGGCCTGACCGCCAAGACGGTGGGTCGCTGGGAACGCGGCGAGAGCTGCCCCCGGGCTCCCTATCCAAAACTGCTGTGCATCGTGTTCATGCGCTCGGCCGAAGAGCTCGGGCTCGCGACCGGTCCGCCGGGCACCCTCCTTTCCGCCGCGCCCCGACCGCTTGGCCGGGAAGCCCTTCTGAGTGCCCTGGGCCACGGGCTCGCCTTCCCTCTCATCGAGGACGGGCCGCGGGCCCGGGGACGGGGCCTGGCACAGCCCAGCACCGCACGGGGAGTGGATTCGACGTCCGCGGATCTGATCGCAACGAACCTCGGGTCGCTGCGGATGCTGCAGGAACGACTCGGCGGGCCCGCCGTCGTTGGGCCGGCGCTCGAACTGAGGAGCCTTGCCGAGCGGCTGGCGGCGCGCCCGGCGTCGCCGGAGACCCGATCACGACTGCGCTCGGTTGCCGCGGAGGCGAGCCTGTTCCTGGGCTGGCTGGCCTTCGACGCCGCCGACAACTCCACGGCGCGCGGCTACTACCACGAGGCGCTGCGGTCAGCTCGCGACGGTGTGGACGCCGACCTGCCCCGCTTTGTCCTGGGCCATGTCGCGTGGCTGGCGCAAGCCGAGGGCAAGGTGACGGAGGCCTTGTCGGTGGTCGACTCCCAGGTTGACCCCGCGCCACCCGTCCCCGCCCCGTGGACCCGTTCCTGGCTGGCCGCCGTCGAAGCGAATGTGCGCGCAGTCGCCGGGGACGCTGCAGGCTGCCGCCTGGCGCTGGAGCGATCGCAGCGGTGGTTTGCCAAGGCGTCGAACGCCGACTTGCCCCGGTGGTTGCCGACCTTCGACCGTGCCCAGCTCCTGGCCTTCGAGGGCCGTTGCTTCGAGCGGATCGAAGCACTCATCCTGGCCCGCGACACCTGGGAGTTGGCACTGGCGTCGCTCAGCCCGGACCGGATCCGGGAACGCGGGTCCTATCTGGTGCACCTGTCCCGGGTCTGCACCCGGCTGGGCAAGGCCGACGACGCTTGCGAACTGGCTCAGGAAGCGCTCACCATTGCGATGGAGACGGGCTCGGTGCGGATCCGCAAGCAGATCGGCGCCATCCGGATCCAGCTCGAGCCCTGGACCCGGACCCGGCCCGTGGCCGAGCTGGACCAGCGCCTGGCGGACGCCGGGTAGCGCCGAATTCAGCGGTCGCTCCCGGAACTGAACGCCGCTTCCCAACGACCGTGGGCTTAGAAGCTTCCGCGGGCAGGGATACAGCGTATTTCTGTACCAGAGCCCGGAGAAGGCGCGGCGGCCCAGTTCGCCTCCAGGGCCCCACGGCCTAGTGCCGCTCCCGGCAACCTTTGCCCGGTTGCTGCTCCCAAATCCCCGATCTGAAGGCCGCTGAGAGCGACGATCCCTCCATCGACCAGTTCGATCTAGGGGAGGTGTCATGGCTGAACGGGTTCAGGTACGGGAGATCACCAATGACGAGGGCAACCGGCTGCTGCGGATCGTGCGGCGCAGCTCCGGGTCGGTGGTCACCTGGCGGCGGGCGCAGATGGTCCTGCTGTCGGCGCAGCGAATGGATGTCCCCGCCATCGCCAAGGTGACCTTCACCAGCGAGGACCGGGTGCGGGCCATGATCCACAACTTCAACGCCGATGGCCTCGAATCGCTCTACCCCCGCTACCAGTGAGGCCGCCCGCCGGTGTTCACCCTGGAGCAGCGCCGGGAGATCAAGCCGAACATTGCGCAGAAGGTGTCGTGGCCCGGCAATGAGCTTGACGAACCCGGCGGTCTCCCCACTCGCCACCGCCCGGCGAAGCTCTAAGGCAGTGGACCGCGTCGAAGCTCGACCAGGCCGTCCTCTGTGAAGAGCTTAGGGACCGGGATGCCGATCCTCTCGTACACCAGCGGCGGGACTGAGATGTCGGCCAGGTAGAGCTCCCCCACCTCATGCGCCGAGAGGAGGCCGACCTTGGGGAGCGCGAGGGTCAGGGTGGCCGTTGCGGCAATGCTCGGAGTGGCCGCCCGGCCGCTCGTAGCATCGAGACCGCTGGGCACATCCAGGGCGAGAACCGGCTTGTTGGCGGCATTGGCCCACTCGATGAGCTTCGCCACCCTTCCGACAGGATCGCCACGCAAGCTGTAGCCGATGAGTGCGTCGACGACGAGTTCCGCAGGACCAGGATCGTCTGCGATCTTGAGGCCCATGCGCCGCAATATGTCGAGCTGGTGGGCGGCCGCCGGAGTCATCTCGTGGTCGGCACTCGAGGCGACGACCGAGAGGACAGCGCCCCGGTTGGCCAGATGACGGGCGGCGACCAGTCCCCCACCCCCGTTGCCTCCCGGCCCAGCGAGCACAACAACGCTGGCCGGGGCGAAGCGTCGCATCGCCAGGTCAGCGAGGCCCCGCCCGGCGTTCTCCATCATCTGGATCAACTCGATGTGGAGGTCCTCGATCATGATTCGATCGACCTCGCGCATCTGGTCGGTTGTCAGCGACGGGACCGACTCGATGGCAAGAGTTCGCATGCTCGCTGCATCACCTTAGCGGGTGCTTCTCAGTCCGGAATCCGACATTCCACAAACGCATTCCGGGCGTGCCCAGTTCTACTCCTTGAAGAGCAAACCGCCAACGTCGACGCGGCCAGGATCGGGGGTTCGTCGTGGGATTGTTCTCGAGGGAGAAGGTCGACTGTGTGCACGCGGGCGATCATGTCGCCCAGCTCCGGGGTGCTGCCTGCGAGGAGTGCGGGAGCACGTTCAATCTCAGGGTCTGCACGGAATGTGGTCATGTTGGGTGTTGCGAATCGCAGCGGGGCCACAACGCCGCCCACTACCGCCAGAGCGGGCATCCGGTGATCAAGTCGCTTCCCCTCGGTCCACGTGGCTTCACATGGTGCTACCAATGCCGTAGCTACATCTGAGAGGAGACGCGCTCGAGGGATCGCGGCTTGCATGCTGACGCGCGGGTCGGCCAGATAGGCCAAAGGCCCTCGACACGGGGGGAAAGATCAGCGCTCGGCACGGCTGCAGGCGCGAAGGTATCCGGTGGCGCTGTCTGTGTTCCAACTGGTCATTTCGTGCGTGCTCCAAGCGGCAGAACGCTCGGCTCCCTCAGGTTGGATTGGCCTGGCGCCGCAGGAGTCCGATGGCGTTTGTGCCACGCGTAAGGCACCAGATGCTTTCGAATGCCAGGGCGGCGCCGAGTACCCCGAGGAACACCGGCTGTTCGTTGCCACCGATCACGCTGCGGCCAAGCCCGGCCTCCACGAAGCTGAGAAGGGCGAGCCCGAGCCATCCGGCACCGCTGACCGCGCAGTGCGCGTGGCGGCAACGCCAGAAGTTGAGCGCACACCAGCTCCCGGCAGCCATCGCTGCCAGTGCATCGACCGCCAAGCCTGGCCGCATGGGCAGGATCCCCGCAAGGGCGAGCAAAGCGACCACGGCCCCGTAGTAGAGGACGACGGGGACCCCGGTTCGAGGCATGAGACGATCGATCCGGCACTTCAACGTGGAGTCGGCAGGCAGTAGTGGCGGTGACCAGCCCCACAGGGCGCCCGGGCCGCAGCAACTGGCAGGGGCGGCCACCCCAACTGGGGCCCGGCCCGGGCATGCGGATCCATCCGGTGCATCGCGCGACGGAGCGATCACCGGCGAGCGGGTGCCATCAGCGCTAGAGTCGGTCTCGGTCGTGGCCATCTAAAGGGATGCTACGGCCTCACCCCGGGGGGAGAGTCAAGCCGGCTTCCCATAGCGAGGATTCACCTGCCTTCTAATCCGTGGAGCGGGGTTCGAGCCCCCGGCGGCCCACTCGCGAAACACCAGGTCAAGGGCAGGTTTTAGATTCTCGGAGCGGCCCCGAGGCCTTGACGTGCTTGTTTGTTCACGGATTTGTTCACGCTCAAAATACCTCAAATCGGCCTGCAAACCTCAGTGGCAGAGCCTCGTGAGTATCCCGTCGGGACAAGCCGACCATTACCCATCGAGCCACTTGCCGAGTTACACCAATCAGGTGACGTCCCCGTCGGTCCTGGCGTGCTCGGAGGACTCCTGTCCGCTCCGGAGTCCACTCCGCGCGCTGATCTGCAGAAAGACGTGAGCCGCTGCGATCACCACCACCACCGCGACCCAGACCGCAGGGGAGGGGAGCCGAAGGGCAAAGAACATCCTGAGCCCGGGGATGACCTGGCACGCCACAAGACTCGCCGCAAGCCCGGCGAGGAGCAGGTAGTGGCGGTGCTCGCGGGGCGGCGCAAGCAGAGCCAGGATGGACAGCCCGCTGGCGGTGAGCGTGATCGTCGCTACCGTTCGAGCCACGTCGAGATGAGCGGGGTCGAGCTGGCGGGCGAGTGCATAAGCGGTCAGGGTGGCCGCCGCCGCTATGGCTCCTGCGGGGATGGCGAAGCGCAGGATCCGGGACAGAAAACCCGGCCGGGAGCGGGTGGTGTTGGGCTCCAGGGCAAGGAAGAAACCGGGGATCCCGATGGTGAGAGAGCCCGCGAGCGTCAGGTGCCGGGGAAGAAACGGGAAGGCGACCCCGACCACCCTGACGGCCAGGGCCAGGGCGAACACGTAGACGGTTTGGTGACAAATAGGC
>DASPZT010000108.1:0-3539 GCA_035636135.1 Candidatus Limnocylindria bacterium
TCAACACCTGGCTGGCCGTCAAGGTCACCAGCGGGGTCGGAACGATGTGGTGCGCCTATGCCTTCGCCGCCCTGGCGCTGGTGTCGCTGCCCGCCGCGATTACGTCCGGGAACCCGGTCGTCCTGGTGTCATGGATCAGCCAGACGTTCCTGCAGCTGGTTTTGCTGAGCATCATCATCGTGGGCCAGAACGTGCTCGCTACCGCCAGCGACAAGCGCGCGGAGGCGACCTACGAGGACGCCGACGCCGTGTTGCACACGGCGCTGCAGATCCAGGACCACCTGGCGGCGCAGGACGCCGAGATCGAAAAGATCATGAGCAGGCTGAAGGCGACCTGACCGATCAGGTCACATCGGCCGGGTGGTCTGGCCGACCTCGATCAGGTGGCCGTCCGGATCGCGGATGTAAGCGCGGATCTCTCGCCCGTGATCCTTGGGCTCGGTGAGGAACTTGGCTCCCCTGGCGGACCACTCCTGGTAGACCTTGTTGATGTCGGCGACCCGGAGGTTGAGAAAGGCGCTGGTGCGGTTCGGATCGGGGGGCGTGGTCAGGGTGACGGTGGGCTTGTCATCGGTCGGGCCGCCGCCGACGTTCAAAATCAGCCAGGAGTTGGCGATCTTCAGGATGACCGGGTCGCGCTCCAGGAGCACCTTGGCGTCGAAGACCTTTCGATAGAAGTCCCGAGAGCGATCCTGGTCCCCCACCACGAGAAAGTGCGTAACCACGAATCCGTCCGCCGGAGCTGGGAAATCGTCTGGGTTCAACAACGGCACACCTCCTGGACCTCATTGTGTTCGCCCTGACTGGCGAATGCCAGCGAGAGATCGGTTTGTTCACGGCACGCCCTGTTCGTACACCACCTGACCGCCGACGACGGTCGCCCGGACCAGCGCCAGCAGCAAGCCGGTGGGCTCCGAGCGCAGATCTCGATCCCAGATGGTCAGGTCGGCCAGCAGGCCGGAGCCTAGTGTCCCCTTGTCCGACTCGGCGAATTCCGCGTATGCGCCCCCGGCGGTATATCCGGCGAGCGCATCGGCCACCAGCAGTCGCTCTTGCGGAAGCCACCCGCCCGCGGGCTCACCCGAGGGCGTGTTGCGGTTGACCGCCATGTTGAGGCCCAGCCGGGGATCGAGGGACACCACCGGCCAGTCCGACCCGAAAGCCAGCCGGCCGCCGGCCCGCCGGATCGACCCCCACGCCCACCCACGCGACGCTCGGGCCGCGCCGATCTGTTGCACCCAGATCTCCAGCAGATTCGGCGCGGGGTCGGCGTGATACGGCTGCATGCTGGCGATCACGCCCAGCCGGCCGAAGCGGGGAATGTCGCTGGGATCAATGGTCTCGATGTGCTCGATCCGGTGACGCCGGTCTCGCGGACCATTGGCGATGGCGGCGGCTTCGAAGCCGTCCAGAGCCTGCCTGACGGCCCCGTCCCCGATGGCGTGCGCTTGCACCTGCCAGCCCCGCCGGTCGGCCATCCGCACGACCTCGCGGAACTCCCCGACCTCCCACCGTGGGTGGCCACAGGCGGCCGGGTCGTCCGGGGCGGCACCCTCGTACGGAGCCAGCAGCGCTGCCGTCCGCGATTCGACCACGCCGTCGAGGAAGGCCTTGAGAATGCCACCCCGAAGCCACGGATCGCGCCGCCGCGGGAAGGCTACTTCTTCCCAGTCGGCCAGGGCTCGCTCGACATCGTGTAGCGATCGCCCCGGCTCGAGGTGCTGCGCCAGGCGGAGGCGGACGGACATCATCCCGGCCGCCCGCAGCGTGTCGTAGATCGCGAACTGCTCGACTGGAACGCCCGCATCCTGGATGCTCGTCACCCCGTACTGATTGGCCAGCCGCATCGCTTGCTGCAACAGGTCGAGGTCCTCCGCCACCGAGACGGCGGGCAGGGCGCGGTCGACCAGCTCCATGGCCCTCTCCTTCAGGATGCCGGTCGCGTCACCGCCGGCCTCGCGCACGATCTGGCCGCCGGCGGGATCGGGTGTCTCCGTGGTGATCTGGAGCCGGGCCAGGGCAGCGGAGTTGACCCAGGTGGTATGGGCGTCATACGACTCGAAGGCGGCGGGCCGGTCGGGGATTAGGCTGTCCAGCAGCGCCCGGCTGGGAAACCCGCCGGGGAAGACGTGGTAGAACCATCCCCGGCCGGTGATCCACGGACGGTTCGGGTGGGCTTGGGCAAAGGCGGCGATCCGACCCCGGATGCCGTCGACCGTCGTCTCCGCCGACAGGTCGAGGTTGGGCAGCTGATGGGCGCCCATACGCAGGTGCTGGTGCGCGTCGTTGAACCCCGGCGTGATGAGGCCGCCGGCAGCGTCCAGCGTGCGCGTCCGCGGACCGGCAGTGTCCAGAACCTCGCGGTCGGTACCGACCGAGAGGATGCGGTCGTCGGCGATGGCGATGGCTGTAGACCGGCCGTGGCCGAGGACGGAGCCGTTGAGGACGATCAGGCTGGCTGGCGTACGGTTGTTGTACCGCGACGAAGGCCTCTGCTGCAGCCGGCGCGTTGCTGCCAGACGGGGTTCTCTGCTTCCCTCCACTAGCCGTCCCGGCAGGGGGGGAAGGACTTGGAGGCGCTATCGGAGGGCGGGCATGACCTCGCGGGCGAAGGCGCGCATGGTTGGAACGAATTCCTCGGGGCGCTTGCCGAAGTAGGCGCACACGTGCTCAGCCCCCGCGGCCTCATACGCCTTCACCCGAGCCAGCACGGCATCGGGATCACCGGCCAGGATCGTGCGCGCGCCGACCTCAACCCGGCGATTCACGGCGTGCGACTTGACCCACTCGGCCAGCGGCTTGAACTGTTCGGGAGTGAGACCGGTCGACTGCCAGATGTCGCCAAGGGTGGCGGCGCGGCGCAGAGCCGCCTCCGAGCTTCCGCCGATGAGGATGGGCAGCTTCTCGCCCTGGGGCGGCGGCGGTCCGAACCAACCCTCCTCATATGCGTAGAACTGTCCATGAAACGGCTCTCGGGGGCCGGACCA
The DNA here is from genome assembly GCA_035636135.1 of Candidatus Limnocylindria bacterium. Lineage (GTDB taxonomy): Bacteria > Chloroflexota > Dormibacteria > CF-121 > CF-121 > CF-121. Next base: position 2,988 of record DASPZT010000108.1, read on the forward strand.
CAAGTGGCGAAACAGTTTGATGGCCTCGTCCAGACGCTTGCCCCGGGTGGTCCACGCGCCGACTGCGCCTACGTTGCGAAACTCCGGTTCGGAGTACCCGGCGCCCAGCCCAAGGGTAAATCGTCCACCGCACAGCAGGTCGAGGGTGGCCGCCTGCTTCGCAACGATGAACGGGTTGCGCATGGCCAGCACGATGACCGAAGTGCCCAAGCGGATTCGGCGCGTCCGGGCTGCCAGGAAGCCGAGGAGCGTTATCGGCTCGATGACCCAGGAGTAGCGGTCCTTCAGGTCGGGACCGACCAGGACATGGTCGAGTGGCCACACTCCCGAGAACCCGAGCTCCTCCGCGGCATCGGTGATTTCGGCAAGCTGGTCAACGGTCACGCCCTGGTGCCCGTTCGGCAACGCGACATGGACTTCCATCGGCCTCAGTCCCCTCCCCTGCCCCTCGCCGGGGAGGGGAGAACGTTGCGCATCGCCGCATCAAGGCGCTCCAGGTAAGGCCGGGCCCCCAGCCGGTCGAAGATAGTGCGCGCCTCGTTCGCGGCGGCC
>DASPZT010000109.1:0-3969 GCA_035636135.1 Candidatus Limnocylindria bacterium
ACGGCTTGATCGTGGCCGTGCTGCTGGGAGTGGTCGGCCTGGTGGCGGAGCGCACCGGCACCGCATCCCTGGCGGGGCTGGGCGGACTGGCGGCGCGCATGCCTCGCGGTGCGGTCCTGGGCGTGGTGGGGGCGATGGCGGCCCTGGGGGTGCCCGGATTCGTGGGCTTCACCGGCCAGTTGATGCTGCTGGTGGGGAGCTATACCAGCCACCGCGCGGGGACCATGGTGGCGGTGCTCGGGCTGCTGCTGGGGGCCGCCGCGCTGCTCACCATGGTCCAGCGCCTGTTCTTTGGCTCGCTGGCCGAGACCCACGCCAAGGTCCGTGATGCCGGCACACTCGAAGTCGGATATGCGTCCGGATTGGTGTTCCTGCTGGTGCTCCTGGGTCTGCTGCCGGCGCTGCTCATCGACAACATCAACTCCGGCGTCCTTTCCCTGTTGATTCGGGGTGGGGCATGACCCTGACCGCGGGCAACCTCCTCGGCTTCGTCCCCGAGTTGTGGCTGCTGGCCGGCGCGCTGGTGATCCTGGGCCTGACCGCCCTGCGGCCATCGCGGTCGGGCCGAGCGCCGACCGTCATTGCGCTGGTGGCATTGCTGGGCAGCCTGGTCGCGCTCGGCACCCAATTGCGGACGCCGCTCAACATCCTCAATGGGGCCTTTGTCCTGGACGGCTTCGCCGCCCTGCTGGACGCGGTCCTGCTGGCCGCCGCCGGTGTGGTGCTGCTGGTCAGCCTCCAGGACCGCGGGCCGGCGGATCGGGCGCCGGCATTTGTCTTGCTGGCGACCGGCGGGGGCCTGCTGCTGGTTTCGGCGGCCGACCTGCTGGCCTTCTTCGCCGCCCTGCAGCTGCTCACGGTTTCGACGACGATCGCCGTCGGCCTCTGGAGCGCCCACCGCCGAGCCGCCGTCGGCCCCTTGGTCGTGCAGCTGGCCGGCAGCGCCGCCCTTGCCTATGGGCTGGCGGTCGCCTACGGCCTCACCGGGGAGACGAGCTTCCTGGGAGTGGGCCGCGTGCTCGCCACCCGGGCCGCCAGCGACCCGCCCGCCCTGCTGGTGCTGGTGCTGGTGGTGGGCGGCGCCAGCTTCGGGCTGGGAGCGGCCGCCTTTGGCTGGCTGACCGAGAGCCACGAGGACGACGGCGGAGCCCTGCGAGCCCTGGCCGCGGCCCTGCTCCTGGTGGCTGGGTTCGGGTCCCTCCAGCGCCTGGTCTCGGTCATCCTGGTGGGGACCGCGATTCCCTGGCCGGCCGTGCTGGCCGTGCTGGGGGCGGTGGTGATGACGGGGGGGACGATCGGCGCCCTGGGCGAACGGCAGCTGGCTCGCGCGCTGGCGTACGCCGCGGTGGGACAGATCGGGTTCATCCTGGCGGGGCTGGCCACCGGCCGGCCGGCCGGGGTGGCGGGCGTCGGCCTGCTGCTGGTCGGGACGGCCCCCGCGGTGCTGGCCGCCGCGATTTCAATCGGCTGGTTCGCCCGCCTCACCGGGGCCACGGCGCTGGGCGATTTCGCCGGCATGATGCGGCGCGCCCCATTTCCGGCGCTGGTGCTGGCTCTGGGGGCGAGCTCGCTGGCCGGCCTGCCGCCCCTGATGGGCTTCTTTGGCCGTTTTCTGATCTTGGTCGCGGCCGTAGAGAGCGGCTATACCTGGCTCGGGTTGCTGGGGCTGCTCAACCTGCTGCTGCTGGGCGGCTGGGCTATCCGAGTCGTCCGGCTGGTGGCCCTGGAAGGCTCGCCCACCGAGGCGCCCGAACCGGCTCCGGACTGGCCGGCCCGGGTGGCCCTGGGCGCCGCCAGCGCTGGGGTGGCTGTCCTGGTCTTCCTGCTGTCGCCGATCGCCAACGCCGCGGCGACCGTCGCTCAGCCCCTGCCAAAATGAGGTCTTCGCTCGCGATCTGCCCCCTCCCCTGCCCCTCCCCGTGGGGACGGGAGTTCACGAGAGTGGCGTGAATGGATAACCGACGAGCCGGTCGCGGCGTTAGAGGGGCGACGAGATGAGCGAGGCGGGCCACCGGCGCCGCAGCGGAGGACGGGGGGGATATGTTCCGCACCCGGCCCGAGCGCGCCGGCCGCGCCACCTGCTCCGCCGGTTCTTGCTCACGGCCGGGGTGCTGTTCCTGGCCAGCACGCTGGTCGGGGGCGGCGTGCTGTACACGTACGCGGGAGAGCTGCCCAGTCTCAGCCACCTCAGTGCGCAGACCCTGCCGCAGTCCACCCGCATCTACGCCCGCGATGGCACGACCCTGCTCGACGAACGGTACGAGGAACGGCGCACCGTGGTTCCCCTGGGCGCCATCACCTGGGACCTGCGCCATGCCACCATCGCCATCGAGGACCGCGACTACTACGCCCATGGGGCGGTCAGCCCGGTGCGGGTGGTGGCGGCCGCCGTGTACGACGTGATCCATCGCCGGGCCGCCCAGGGCGGCAGCACCATCACCCAGCAGGTGGTCAAGAACTACATGCTCGAGACCGGCAACTGGCAGACCCATCGCACCATCGGACAGAAGGTGCGCGAGTTCCTGCTGGCCATCCAGATGGAGCAGCGCTACAGCAAGGACCAGATCCTGGAGATGTACCTGAACAAGATCTTCTACGGGAACCAGGCCTTCGGCGTGGAGGCGGCCGCCAACGTCTACTTCGGCAAGTCGGCGCACGACCTCAGCCTGGCGCAGGCCAGCTTCCTGGCCGGGCTGCCGCAGCGCCCGACCCTCTACGACCCCTTCCGGCCCGATGGGTTCCGCCGGGCGAGACTCCGGCAGCATGACGTCCTGGCAGCCATGGTGCGCGCGCGCTATGTCACCGATGCGCAGGCCGGGACGGCGTACGCAGTGGACCTCCAGCCGGCGCTGACCAGTGCCCACGACGCGGCGGGCGCTCGGCACGCGGCGCTGGCGCCGCATTTCGTCGACTACGTGTGGAGCCAGCTGGAGACCCGGTACGATCCCGGATTCCTCCTGCGCGGCGGTCTGACCGTGATCACCACGCTGGACGTGCACGCCCAGACACTGGCCCAGCAGGCGGTCCAGGAGGGCGTCCAGCGCTTCAGCCGCAGCAACGGGGTGAACAACAGCGCCATGCTGGTGATGAACCCGCATACCGGCGAGGTCCTGGCCATGATCGGCAGCGCCGATTACTTCAACAGCGACATCGGGGGTCAGAACAATTACACCCTGGCCCTACGACAGCCGGGCTCCTCCTTCAAGCCCTATACCTACGTCACGGCCCTGATGAACGGGTGGACGCCAGCCTCCATTCTGGACGACTCCGACGGGGCGCACGCCTTCCCCGGCTACCCGGTGCAGGACTGGGACAAGCACGAGCTGGGCAAGATCTCGCTGCGGACCTCGCTGGCGCAGTCCCGCAACATCTCGTCGGTGCGCCTCTTCAAAGAGATCGGGATCGACAACGTCTTCACCACCGCCCGCCGCTTGGGGCTGACCACGGATCTGCAGCCCGGCCTCTCGGCCACCCTGGGCGCCAACGAAGTGCGCATGACCGAGCACCTGGCCGCCTACAGCAGCTTCGCCAACGGCGGCTTGCGCGTGCAGCCGCTGGCGGTGCTGGAAGTGCGCGAAGTGCGGGGCGGCCACACCACGGTGTTGGAGAAGACTACCCCCCAGCCCGACACGGGTGCGCGTGTGCTCCCGGAGGGTGCCACCTACATTCTCACCGACATCCTAAAGGGCGCAGTCCGCCCCCAGCTGCCATTCCCGGTGGCGGCCAAATCGGGCACCACGACGGACTTCAAAGACGCTTGGTACATCGGGTACACCACCGACCTGGCCGTGGCCACGTGGATGGGCCGGACCGTGACCAAGCCGGTGCCCGCCAATGAGTCGATGAAGTCGCTGTGGGGGGAGACCGGCCCTGGGAGCGTCTGGCACAAGTTCCTGCAGGCCTACTACAGCGGCCGCAAGCCGGCCGACTGGACGCGCCCGTCCGACGTCCAGACCAGCCTGTTCTGCA
>DASPZT010000110.1:0-11725 GCA_035636135.1 Candidatus Limnocylindria bacterium
GCCAGAGTACGTGGCGGGGGTCGTCACCCGGGTTGACGGCCGGCAGATTACGCTGGCGGCGCGTCCGCCCCGGACCTTCTACCTGGTCGTCTCAGAGGCCGAACTGCGCGCGGCGCAGATCTGGGACCGGCCGGGCAACGCCGTGGGAATGTGGGTGGCGCCCAACGGCCAGGCGGGCTTCATCGGACGGCCCAGTGGTGGCAAGCCCATCCTCCAGAGCTAAGCCCGGGGTCAGGCTTTGCGGGCCGCGGTCCGCAGGCAGCGGGTGCAGACCATGGCCTTCCGGGTTTGCCCAGCGATGGTGACCGTGGCCGGGTGCAGGTTGGGCAGGAACCGGCGCTTCGTGTGCACTTTGGAGTGGCTCACGTGGTGGCCGTACTGAGGCCCTTTTCCGCAAATTTCGCAGCGTTGTGCCATTGGTATTACTCAGAGGCCTCCGTGCGCGCCCGCGCTATGATGGAGGCGAAATCAGCGGCTCATTCTAGCAGATGGAATCCAGAACCAAGCCCAGCTCGACGCCGAGAGCGAAGGCCGCCAGGACGCTGATCCAGTCCCAGGACCTGGGCCGCATCCAGGTCTCGCCCCGAGTCGTCGCCACCATCGCGGCGCATGCCGCGGCGGACTGCTACGGCATCGTGGGCATGGCCGCCCAGGGATTGCGGGAAGGTCTGGCCCAGCGGCTGCACCGGGACAGCGTGCACCGCGGCGTCGACGTGGAACTCCGTGAGGATGGGGTGGCCATCTCGCTCTACGTGATTGTGGAGTTTGGGATCCGGGTGTCCGAGGTCTCTCAGAATCTGACCAACGCTGTTCGCTACTCGATCGAGCGGACGCTCGGCCTGCCCGTGGTCGAGGTCAACATCCACGTCCAGGGCGTCCACGTCACCGGGGTGTAGCCCGTCTCCACCACGCCTCGTCCGACGCTGCCCATCCTCGCGTGTGACGGCCATCTCTTCAAAGAGGCCCTGCAGGGGTCGGTGGCCTGGTTGACCGCCAACCGGGACGAGATTGATGCGCTGAACGTGTTCCCGGTCCCTGATGGCGACACGGGGACCAACATGCTCCTGACCCTCCAGTCGGCCGTGGAAGAGATCCACGGCATCGACGAAGCGCACCTCGGCCGGGTTGTCAAGCGCGTGGCCCACGGGGCCCTGATGGGCGCCCGTGGGAATTCGGGGGTCATCCTCTCTCAGATCTTCCGCGGAATCTCGGTCAGTGTGGAGAACCGTGCCGTCGTCGATGGGCCCGGTCTGGCCCAGGCGCTGGAGTCCGGGGCCACGGTGGCCTACCGCGCCGTCATGAAACCCACCGAGGGCACCATGCTGACCGTCGTCCGGGAGGCCGCCCATGGCGCGACCGCCCGGGCGTCCCAGACGCCGGACATCGTGGACGTGACGCGGGCGGCGTGTGAAGCCGCGCGGGCGGCCGTGGAGCGGACTCCCGAGCAGCTCGACGTCCTGCGGCGAGCTGGGGTCGTGGATGCGGGCGGATTCGGCCTGCAGATCATCCTGGAAGGATTCCTCAAGCGGCTGGAGGGCGAGCCGGCCGTCGCCTTCGCCCGGCCCGCCGCACACCACGCCGCCCCCCGGGCGGTGGTCGCCCCGGAAACGGGCTGGGGTTACTGCACCGAGTTCATCATCAACGGCACCGGGCTGCCGCTGGATGAGGTGCGAGCCGAGATCGCCCGCCGCGGCGAGTCGGCCCTCATCGTCGGAGACGAGTCGGCCATCAAGGTCCATGTGCACACCCACGAACCCGCGGTGGTGATGGCGTACGCCCAGGAGATCGGTACCCTCAGCCGGATCAAGGTCGACGACATGTCAGCCCAGCACCACCGCTTGCAGGGCGAGGCCTCGCGGAAGCCGCGAAGCCTCAAACACCTCGGGATCGTGGCGGTGGCCAGCGGCCGGGGCTTTCGCCAGATCCTGGAGAGCCTGGGGGTCGACTCGGTGGTCGAAGGTGGTCAAACCATGAATCCCTCAACCGAGGACCTGCTCTCCGCGGTGGAGTCGGTGCCGGCTGCCGAGGTGGTGCTGCTACCCAACAACGGCAACGTGATCATGAGCGCCCAGCAGGTCCCACCGCTGAGCCGCAAGCGGGTGCGGGTGGTCCCCTCGCGCAGCCTGCCGGAGGGCATCGCGGCCCTGCTCGCCTTCGATTTCACGCAGGACCTGGAGGCCAACGCCACGGCCATGGGACGTGCCCTGAAAGCGGTCCGCACGGTGGAGATCACGACGGCCGTCCGCGACTCCGCTGTCGACGGCCTCCAGATCCACGAGGGGGACGTCATCGGCTTGCTGAACGACCGGGTGGTGGCGTCCGGAAAGGCGCGCCCGCCGGTGATCGACCGGGTGCTAGGCCGGATCGACCCCAGGTCCGTCCAGACCATCACCATCTATGCGGGCGCGGACGCCCCCGAGGGCGAGCGCGAAACGGTGCGGCGGCAGCTGGCGGAACGCTTTACGAGCAGCGCCGTCGAGTTACAGGCGGGGGAGCAGGCGCTCTATCCCTACATCATTGCTGTGGAGTAGCCAAGCCCGAATCGACCCGGCTTAAGCCAGCAGCTGATACAGGTTGGCGGATACCGCCATGGCGGTCAAGCAGGCCCCGATGCGGAAGGCGTGCCAGACACGCGGTCGTCGGTACTGGAGCAGCATCAGGACTCCCAGGAGCACCGCGACGGCGACGCCCTTGAGCGCGTAGGCGGCCAGTTCGCCCTGCGACCCGACAATGGGCGCCATGACGCTGTTGAGCTCGGGGTGGCTGAGTCGGAGGCCGATATGGGTGGTGATGATGTCCAGCGCCTGAAACGCCAGGAAGGCGACCACGATCACCGCCTGGGTTCGAATGGACGGGGCCTTCACCATTCCGTACCGATACGTTAGACGCGTCCCCTTTCGACCGACGCGACGCATCGGTCGCGGGGCTGTCGACGTCCGGCACGTCGTATTCGCGCCGAACTCGTGGCTATACTCGTGGGCGTGGTCCGGATTGTTACGGATTCCACGGCGGCCATCCCTGCCGCGGACCAGCAGGAGATGGCGATCACGGTCGTCCCCCTTAACGTTCATTTTGGCGACCAGGTCTTCCGCGATGGGATTGACCTTTCGGAAGCCGAGTTCTTCGCTCGCCTGAAGGCGTCGCCTCGCCTGCCCACCACCTCGCAGCCGTCGGTGGGCGCCTTCGAAGAGATCTTTAGGCCGCTGCGGGCGGCCGGCGATGAGGTCCTGTCGGTCCACCTGTCGGCCAAGCTGTCGGGCACCTTCGGTGCGGCTCGGATGGCTGCCGACGCCGTCGACCCCGAGCACATCACGGTGGTGGACTCGGGAACCGTCGCCATGGCCATGGGCTTCCTGGTGCTGGAGGCGGCGCGGCTGGCGCGGCAGGGTGCCCCGCGGCCGGCCATCACCCAGCGGGTGGAGCACCTCATCCCCCGCGCGCGGGTAATCTGCACCATCGATACCCTGACCTATCTCGAGCGCGGCGGCCGGATCGGACGGGCGCAGGCGCTGCTGGGCGCGCTCCTCAACGTCAAGCCGTTGCTGGGCGTCACGGATGGCGAGGTCCTGCCGCTCGGGCGAGCGCGCAGCCGCGCCCAGGCGCTCGACCGGCTGGTCGAGATCCTGCAGCGGGACGGGAAGCTGTCACACCTGGCGGTGCTGCACGGCGGCGCCGAGAACGACGCCCTCAAGTTACGTGAGCGGGTGGCCGGCCGCTATCCCGAGCTCACCATTCCGCTGGCCGAGATCGGGCCGGTGATCGGTACCCATACCGGGCCGGGGGTCATTGGCTTCACCTACCTCACGGCTTAAGCCCGGACTAAGGGTTCTCACCGGCGGTCCAGCCTTGGACCAGCCGATCACGGTGCTGGGCGGCATCAAGGAGAAGACGGCCGAAAAGCTCCACCGGCTGGGCATCGCCACCATCGAGGACCTGCTCCTGCACTTCCCGTTTCGTCACGAGGATTTCAGCCGGGTCACGCCCATCCGCTTCCTCAAGCCCGGTTCCAAGACCACCATTCGCGCGCGCGTATACAGCGTCAGGGCTGGGCTGACGCGATACCGCCGGATGCGGCTGACCGAAGCCGAGCTGTCGGACGGAACGGGGAAGCTCCGGGCAGTCTGGTTCAACCAGCCGTGGGTGACCAAAGCGCTCGAAGGAACGACCGAGATCTTCGTGGCCGGCACGGTCGAGCGCGACGGTGCCGGGCTGGTGATGAAGAGTCCGCTCTATGAGCGCGTCTCGTCGGATCCGCGCCATGCCGGCCGGCTGGTGCCGATCTACCACGAAACGGCCGGCCTCACCTCTCGCTGGCTTCGGGAAAAGATCCAGGCTCTCCTGCCCCTCACGGAGCAATTGGAGGAGTTCCTGCCGGAGGCAGTCCGAGAGCGGCGCGACTTCCTGCCCCGGGGCGAGGCGGTGCGCGAGATGCATTTTCCGGCGACGGCCCAGAGCCTCGATCGGGCCCGGGCCCGGCTGGCCTTCGAGGAGATGTTCCTGGTGCAGATGGCGGCCCAGCTGGCCAAACGCGCGCGTCAGCGGGAGAAGGGCTACGCCATCGCCTTCGACCAGCCGGCGGCGCGGGCGTTCGTGGCGGCGCTGCCGTTCCGCCTGACCACGGCCCAGCGGCGGGCCGCCTGGCAGATCCTGCAGGACATGGAGCGCCCGGTCCCCATGAACCGGCTGCTGGAAGGCGAGGTGGGCTCCGGCAAGACAGTGGTGTCGGCCATGGCGATGCATCATGCGGCGGCGGCGGGCTTCCAGTCGGTCCTGCTGGCGCCCACCGAGATCCTGGCGCGCCAGCATGCGGATGTGGTCGAGGGCCTGCTGCGGCCATTTGGGGTCACCGTCGCCCTGCTGCTGGGCAGCACGCCGGCCGCCCAGCGAGAGCCGATGCGGGAGGCGCTGGGGTCGGGCGGCATTGCCATTGCCATCGGCACCCACGCGCTGCTCGAAGAAGGCATCCGGTTCCAGCGGCTGGGGCTCTGCGTGGTGGACGAGCAGCATCGCTTCGGCGTCCAGCAACGATTGGCCCTGCGCGGCAAGAGCGAGCGGCCGCCCCACTTCCTGACGATGACCGCCACCCCCATTCCACGGACACTGGGGCTCACGCTGTACGGCGATCTCGACATCTCGGTAATCGACGAGCTTCCCGTCGGCCGCCAGCCGGTTGAGACTCGCTTGGTCAAGCCCGAGGAGCGGGACGAGGCTTATGGCTTCGTGCGCGGCCAGATCGCCGCCGGCCGCCAAGTGTTCGTGATCTGTCCCATCATCCAGGAGTCGGACAAGCTCGGGGTCCGCTCAGCCACCGCCGAGTTGGAGAAGCTCCGCGCGGAGGTGTTTCCGGACCTGGCCGAGCGCATCGCCCTCATCCACGGCCGGCTGAAAGCCGCCGAACGGGAGGCGGTGATGGCGCGGGTCCAGCGCGGCGAGGTGGCCATCCTGGTGGCCACCTCGGTGGTCGAGGTGGGGATCGACGTGCCGAATGCCACCGTGGTGCTGATCGAAGGGGCGGAGCGCTTCGGGCTGGCCCAGCTGCACCAGTTCCGCGGTCGCGTCGGCCGCGGGGCCCACGCCGCCTTCTGCCTGCTCTTCACGGACCTCGAGGATCCCGAGAACCTGCAGCGGCTGCAGGCGGTGATCACCCACCGCAGCGGCTTCGAGCTCGCCGAGATCGACCTGCGTCTGCGCGGCATGGGGGAGCTGTATGGGGAGCGGCAGCACGGGTTCGACCTGAAGGTGGCGGACCTGTTCGACCTTCAGCTCGTCAGGGAAGCCCAGGACGAGGCGCAGCGGGTGCTCGACGCCGACCCAACCCTGGCGCACGACCCCGTCCTTCGCCGTCACCTTACTTCTTACCGCCGGGTCTTCGCCCTGGATTAGCCGGCCTGGCGTCGGGGGCTGGGGGGGTTTGGGTTTGGGCGCGTCGCAGCCGGCCGGGCAGGCTCAGCAACCAGCCCAGGGCCAGCCCGGCGCCCACCGGGAGGAGGATGACGAGGATGGTGCCGACCAGCCAGGCGATGGGATCGAGCACCGTCGCAGCAAGGAGGGCAGCATCCAACCGGATCCAGTTTACTGTGGAGCGATGGCTGCCCCTGGCACCCGCATCACCGCCGGGACGCATCGCGGGCGGATTCTCAAGACGCGAGCCGGGCTCGAGACCCGCCCCACCACCGCGCTGGTGCGCGAGGCCCTCTTCAACATCATTGGGGCCAGTATCGAGGGCGCCACGGTGCTGGACCTCTTCAGCGGGGGCGGCACGCTGGGCCTCGAAGCCCTCTCCCGCGGCGCGGCGCGGGTGACGTTTGTGGATCGGGCACAAGCCTGTGCTACCATCGTGGCGGAAAATTTGGCGGCCACCGGGTTCGCCCAGCGCGCGGAGGTCCATTCCGCCGACGCCCTCGTTTGGCTCAAGGCGCATCGAAGCGACCTCTCCGCTTTCAACTTGATCCTGCTTGACCCGCCCTACCGATCGACCGCAATGGCCGAGACCCTGCATCGCCTCGATAGCCTGCCACTCCGACCGGAGGCGCTGGTGGCTGCCGAGCATCATCGGTTGGCGTCGATTCCGGCACTCGAGCGACTGCAGCCGCTGCGGCAGCACGACTACGGGTCGACGCGGTTGAGTTTCTTCCGGTATCCAGGATGACCACCGCTCTGTATCCGGGGAGTTTCGATCCGGTCACCCTCGGCCATCTCGACATCCTCGACCGGTCGGCGAGCATCTTCGACCGGGTCGTGATCGCGGTCCTGGAGAATCCCAGCAAGGAGCCCGTCTTTTCCGCAGCGGAACGGGTGCAAATGATCCGCGACAGCCTGGGCGAGCGGAAGGGCATCGAGGTGGGGACCTTCAATGGGCTCACCACCGATTACGCGCGCCGGGTGGGCGCGGGCGTGATCGTCAAAGGCTTGCGCGCCGTCTCCGACTTCGAGTCGGAGTTCCAGCAGGCGCTGATGAACCGCCGCCTCTATCCGGAAGTCACGACGGTCTTCATCCCCACCAGTCTGCGCTACCTGTTTCTCAGCTCCAGCCTGATCAAGGAGCTGAGCGCCTTCGGCGGCGACATCTCGGAATTCGTTCCTGCCCCCGTCGCGCGCCGCCTGGGGGATCGCTTCGGTCAGAGGAGAAAAACCCCATGAACGTGCACGAAACCATCGACCGCATCGAATACCTGGTCACCCACAGCCGGCGGATCCCGCTCACCCGCTCGGTAGCGATCGACGAGGACGAGGCGATGGAGCTGCTCGACGCGCTCCGCCTCAACCTGCCCGACGAGATCAAGCAGGCCCGCTGGACCGTCCAGGAGTCCCAGCGGCTGCTCGCCGAGGCCCAGACCGAAGCAGCCCGCCTGACGGGGCAGGCGACGGATCGGGCGCTCAACCTGATCAGCCAGCACGAACTGGTCCGGCGGGCCGATAAGCAGGCGGAGACGCTGCTCCGGGACGCGACCCTGCGGGCCGAAGAGATCCGCCGGTCCGCCGATGCCTACGTCCTGGAGGTCATGCAGAACCTGGAAGCCCAGCTGCTAGCGGCCATGGGCACCGTGCAGAAGGGCCTCGAGGTCCTCCGTCCGGAGCGGACCGAAGCCAAAGCTGCCGGGCGCCGCTAAGCCTCTTGCGCTCCCGGCTGGTCCAGCGGTGGCGCGACTTCAGCCCGGACGCCCGCCGGCTGCTGGTCTATTCCTTCCTGGGTTTTGTCGCCTTCGCGGTCTTCGGTCTGATCTTCAACCTTTATATGAGCGCGCTCGGCTTTCGCAACGATGTGATCGGCGTCTTCAATGCCCTGCCCGCCGCGGTCGTGCTCCTGGTCGGGTTGCCCATGGGGGCCTTGGCCGATCGCTTTGGCTATCGCCCGTTCATCCTGGTGGCCAGCGCCGGCGGCGCGGGAGGGGCCATCGCGCTGGGCCTGGTCTCGGCGCGGCTGGCGGCGGTGCTGGCCGCCGGACTGTTCGCGCTCTCCACCACGATCGTGGGCGTGCTGGGGGCGCCGCTGCTGGCCCAGCTCAGCCGGCCCGACGAACGGGTGGTCCTGTACTCGGTCCAGAACTCGCTGTCATGGGTGGGAAGCCTGCTGGGCTACCTGGTGGGGGGGTATGTGCCGGAGCTCAACGCCAGGCTGACCCACACGGGGGCCGGCAGCGCGGCCTCGCTGCGGCGGGCATTCCTGGTGATGGCCGTGCTGGAAGTGATCAGCCTGCCCTTCGTCGTCCAGTTGGCCGCCTCGCCACGGCTGCGGGCCAGCGCGGCGATGCCGGTACGGATGCTCCTCAAAGTCGACTGGCGCCGCTTCCTTCGCGTCCTCATCCCCCAGGCCCTGCTGGGCATTGGGGCCGGCATGCTCCTCAACTTCCTGCAGCTCTACCTGGCGCAACGCTTTCACCTGACGCCGGGACCGATCGGCCTGGTGCTGGCGGTGGGCGCCTTGCTGGCCACCGGCGTCACGCTGACGGTGCCCGCGGTCAGCCGGGTGTTCGGCATCACCCGCACCATCGGGGTCAGCCAGCTGTGTGGGGCGCCGTTGATCCTGGTCATCGCCTTCACCACCAGCCTGCCGCTGGCCATCCTCGCCATCTACGTGCGCCAGTCCTTCCTGAACATCCAGGCGCCGCTGAGTCAACTCTTCGGCATGGAGGTGGTGAGCGAGCAGGAGCGTGCCCGAATGGCCAGCGCCCAGAACGTGGTCTTCAGCCTCGGCTTCGCCGGACTGGGACCCTTGATCAGCGGGCTCTTGCAAGTGCGGGGCGGCTTCCAGCTAGCGTTTTCCGTGAGCGGGCTCTTCTACCTGCTGGCCGGGACGACCTTCCTACTGTTGTTCGGGCGGCTTCGGCTCCCCTCCGAGGCCCACTAGGCTGTTCAGCTCAGGCCGCGCGAGCAAGCCCGCTCTGCTGTTGAACGCGACTCAGATCCTGCCACGCCACCGTGCCGAACGCCGCCATGACGAGCAGGGCCAGGAAGATGACCACCCCGATGAGCGTGAGGTAGTTACGGGCCGTCCAGTCAGGGTTCGCGTACGTGTCCACTATCTGACCGTCGATATCCAGCGAGCGCCACTCCAAACTGCCCGGCGATCACAAGCAGCGACGTCACGGCCCTTCAACGCGACGCCTACGGCGGGATTTCCCTGCGCTGGCGCTACCGTTACCATTGCACGTCGCGGTCGACATATCCTTGCTGGCGTCCGCGGCGATCGGCCCATCGAAAGACCAGAGACGCAACCACGACCGTCCCGATGGTGCTGGCCACCAGCCGGATCAGGACGTCGACGTCCGACAGCCCCGGGAACATCTGATAGGCCTGGGCCTGCAGCAGCGAACGCCGCACCAACTCCATCCAGTAGGCGAGCGGCGACAGGGCCGCCATCGTCGCCAGCGCGCCCGGCAGGATCCCAATCGGAAAGATCGCACCAGAGATGACGTAGAGGACACCGGCCCCGATCTCTCCATAGCCGTGGGTATCGCGTCCGGCCAGCAGCAGGAAGGTAAAGGCCATCCCGATGGCCACGATGGCGGCGAACGCGAGCAAACAGGCCACCCCGAGCAGCAGCCAGTTTGCGCGCAGCGGGTTGATCGGCAAATGCAGGGTGATGGTCCCCAGTCCGATCACGATGACCGCCGAGGCAGCTGCCCCCGCTAGCTGGGCAATGGCCCGGCCCACCAGATACACCCCGAAGGGCTGCGGCGCGATGTAGATGTACTTGAGCATCCGGTACTGGCCCCGGTCGTCCAGGATGGCGTTGGCGAACCCCGACAACCCCTGCTGCACGAATGACCAGAAGCCGGTGCCGGTGATCAAGAAGGCCAGGTAGGTGGTCGCCCGACCGCGGGTGATCACCTGGTAGATGACCGTCAGGATCAGGGCAGCCGAAACGGGCCGGAGCACGGAGTAGACAAGGAACACGCCGGGTGACGTCCAGTTGCTCGACACCTGCCAGCCCAGACGTGCGGAGGCGCCCAGGCCGCGCCAGGTCCGAATGCCGGCCGTTGTTAGCCCGAATCCACCGAATCGAACTTGCATATTGGGCGCGGGGCGAGCGAGCGGGGCGTCGTCTTCTGCGCGCGCTCGGTTACGCACCAACGGGTGCGCGCCCTCGCGTGCTCGTCGTCTCCTTCCGCTCATCTCGCCGCGCATCCCAATCTGCGTCGTCCGATCGGTGGATCCGGGCTTAAACCCATCGCATGCTCAGCCGAGCGTCCCGCCGAGCCAGCCGTTCCATCACTCGCAGCGCCCATTGCGCGCCCAGGAGATAGGCCGGAATCTGGAGGGCAATCAAGCCAGCTTCCCAGGCCGGGGCGAGGAAAACCGGGGTGCCCGGAAGGAGGACCTGGCGGATCGCGTCCAGCCCCAGCGTCAGCGGGATGATGGAGGCTGCCCCGGCCACGTAGGCGCCCAGCGAGTGGACCGGAAAATAGAAGCCGCTCAGAAAATACACCGGCTCCTGCATGCCGTCCAGGGCATGCCAGGCGGAACGGCCGAAAAAGAGGAAGAGGCTGGCCAGCAGCATACCCAGGGCATAGAGGGCCAGGAGGGTCAGCACCAGGAGGCCCACGGCCGGCGCGATTCCCGCGGGGCGGTAGTGGACCTGGAAGAGCAGCGAGGTCACCAGCAGCACGGCCGCCGCCCGCTGCGCCGTGTAGAAGATGCCGCCCAGGGCCATCCCGAGCAGGATGGCGGTGAACGTGGTCGGCGCCACGGTGAACAGCTCGAGGTTCGATCCGCCGCGCTCCCAGATGAAGTTGCCGGCCATGTCAAACACGATGTTTTGCCAGAACGCCAGCAGCGTGCCGCCCAGGACAACGAACCCGGTGTACTCGGCCGGCGCTCGCAGGGCTCGATAGACGTACACCATGGCGACCGTCCCGATCAGGGGCAGCACGATCTCAATCACGACCCAGCTCCAGTTACGGGCGTGCCCGACGGTTCGCGGATAGGCGCGCGCGATCACGGTCTTGACGAAGATCCGGAGTGCCGAGGGACGGTTCACGGCGCTTCCTCCTCGGCCATGCCGCGCCCCACCAGCTTCACGAAGGCGTCCTCCAGGCTCGGGTCGCGTTTCTGCAAGCCCAGCACCTCCCGACCGGAGCCGGCGACGATGCCCAGCACCGACGTGAGCACGCCGTCGTCTGCCAGCAACAGGCTGAAGCGGTCCGCCCCGTCCTGTTGGGTGACCGTCGCCGCCGTGACGCCGTCCACTCGCCGCAGCTCGGTCAGCAGGTCGCGGCCAAGGGTCAGCTGCAGGTCGACGATGACGTCCTGCTGGACCTGCTGCTTGAGGCTGGGGGGCGTTCCCTGCGCCACGATCCGGCCGTGGTTGACGATGGCGAGGCGGTCACACAGCTCGTCCGCCTCGTTCATGTAGTGGGTGGTCAGGATGACGGTGCGGGTCGGATCCTCCTGGACCCAGCGCCGCACTTCCCGGCGCACGTCCCGGGCCGCCCCCACGTCGAGCGCCACGGTCGGCTCGTCCAGGAACAGGATTCGCGGATCCGTCACCAGGCCCCGGATGAGGTTCATCTTCTGCCGCATCCCGCTGGACAGCGCACTCACGTAGCGATCGGCGGCCTCGGTCAGCCCCAGCCGCTCCATCAGCTCGTCGATCCGGGCCCGCGCGACGCGGCTGGACATGCCGTAGAACTGGCTGAACATCCAGATGTGCTCGCGGGTCTTCATCAGCCCGTAGCCCGAGTTCTCGCCGCCAGAAACCATCGCGATCCGATGCCGCCGCTCC